>JBBAFX010000078.1:0-9607 GCA_041655195.1 Trueperaceae bacterium | reverse complement strand
CTGCCGCTAGACGCCAGCACGCCCAGGCCTCACCTCACTGAGCAACCCCCGCCGGCGCCTGGCCCGGAATGACTCTAATGGCGATCGAATCAGGAACAGGTCCCGCGCCACATGCGGGCGGGCCGGTATCGGTGCTGGTAGCCGACGATCATGAGCTCTTCCTGGAGGGTTTGGCGCTGCTGGTGGGCTCCATGCCCGGCTATGAGGTGGTAGGCACCGCTCACGACGGTTACGAGGTGGTTGACCTCGCCAAGCGCCTGAAGCCTGACGTGGTGCTCATGGACGCCCGCATGCCGGGCCTTTCGGGCGCCGAGGCCACAGAGCGCGTGCTTGAGCACGACCCGCACACGGCCGTGGTCATGGTGACCATGTTCGCCGACGACGAGTCACTCTTCCACGCGCTTAAGGCGGGCGCCATGGGCTACGTGGTTAAGGGCGCCAGCCTGGCGGAGTTGCGCCGCGCCATAGAGGCGGCCGCCAACGGGGAGGCGCTCCTCGGGCAAGCTGTTGCCAGTCGCATCGGGCACTACTTCGCGGGCGGCCAAGGGCGGCAGGCGGCGTTACCTTTCGGGGACCTGACCGCGCGGGAACGCGAGGTCCTCGCACTCCTGACTCAGGGTCTAACGAACACCGAGATAGCCAGGCGGCTGGCGGTGACCAGCAAGACCGCCCGCAACCACGTGTCTAACGTACTGGGCAAACTGGGCGTGAGCACCCGCTCGGAGGCAGCGGACAAGGCGCGCGAGGCTGGCCTGCACGAGTGAAGGCAGTCGCGCCTTAACGGGTGACAGCGGGCGCGCCCGCGCGGTCATGGCAGGCGCGCCTACAAGGTCATGGCACGCGCGCCTTTAAGGTCATAGCAGGCGGCGCACTAGCATTGCCGCGGACTAGCGTGTAGCATGTGCACTCGTTGAGGGGGAGTAGCCGCCCGCAATTTGGGCGTTCGCCATCGTCAACACGGAGGTCATCGACCGCCCGGTGGCGAACACGAAGGCAAGACCCTTAAGGGAGGCCGCTGTCGTGACCGAACCCCTCTGGGCCTGGTTCGCTTTCATCGCTTTCGTCCTAGTAATGCTGGCTATAGACCTGGGCGTATTCCAACGCAAAGCTCACATCGTTAAACCGCGGGAGGCCGCCATCTGGACGGCCACCTGGGTCACGCTCTCGCTGTTACTGGGCGTTGTCTTCTACTTCTGGCTCGGCTCCGAGAAGGCCGTGCAGTACCTAACGGGCTACGTGCTCGAGTGGTCGTTGTCGGTCGACAACATCTTCGTGTTCGTGCTGGTGTTCACGTACTTCAAGGTGCCCTTCAAGTACCAGCAGCGGGTGCTGCTATGGGGCATCCTTGGGGCGCTGATCATGCGTGGCGTCATGATCGTGGTGGGTGCTGCGCTCATCGTGCAGTGGTCGTGGATCCTCTACATCTTCGGTGCGTTCCTGCTCTTCACGGGCCTGCGCATGCTCTTCTCGAAGGACGGCGACGAGCAGGACCTCGACAAGAACCCCGCCATCCGCCTGGTGAAGCGCGTGCTGCCCATAACCACCGAGTACGACGGGCAGAAGTTCTTCACCGTGCAGAACGGTGTGCGCATGGCTACGCCGCTCTTCCTGGCGGTGGTGGTCATCGAGTTCACCGACCTCTTGTTCGCGGTCGACTCCATCCCCGCCATCTTCGCCATCACTACCGACCCGTTCATCGTCTTCACGGCCAGCATCATGGCCGTGCTGGGGCTGCGCTCCATGTACTTCCTGCTGGCGCACGTGGTGCACCGCTTCGTGTACCTCAAGACGGGGCTGGCCTTCATCCTCGTGTACATCGGCGTGAAGATGCTGCTCCTGGACGTGCTGCATATCCCCGCCCTGGTGTCGCTGGCCGTCATCATCGGCATACTCGCCATCAGCGTGGTGGCTTCGCTGCTGTGGGGCAAGCCGCAGGAACCGCACCACGCCGAGCAGGAGTCCAGCGCCGAGTAGGTCGTTTCTCGACCGGTTCCTTACCGCGCGCTTCTCGCATGCCGCTACCCCGGGTCGGGCGACCTGCTAGTGTTTAGGCGTGACTAATGAACCTGTCAGCGGCGCCCCGGAAGCGCGCCTGTCGAGCTCGGTCGGCGATTACCTCAAGACCATCTGGCTCCTGTCCACCAATGGTGGTGGCGCCGTGGCCACGGGCGAGATCGCGCGCGAGCTGGGCGTCACCGCGCCGTCGGTGACCGGCATGCTCGGCAAGATGCACGCCCAGGGCCTGGTGCAGTACCAGCCCTATAAGGGCGCCGAGCTGACGGGCGAGGGGCGGCGGGAAGCGCTGCGCCTGGTCCGGCGGCACCGGCTGCTGGAGACGTTCATGATCACGGAGCTGGGCTTCGGCTGGGACGAGGTACACGCCGAGGCCGAGCTCATGGAGCACGTGGTGTCCGACGATTTCACTGAGCGGCTGGCCGCGCACCTTGGCCAGCCGCTCTTCGATCCGCACGGCGATCCCATCCCGCAGGCTGACGGCTCGCTGCCTAAAGCGCCGCACACCCCACTAGCGCACCTGCAGCCCGGCGAGCGGTTCGTGGTGCACCGCGTGCTTTCCCAGGACAGCGAGGTTCTTGCCTACCTAGAGAGCCTCGGCGTGGAGCCCGGCGCCGAGCTGCGGCTGAGGCAGCGGGAGCCCGGCGGGAACCTGTTGCTGTTGGACCGCACCGTGCCGGGTTCGGCCGGCGGCCCTGGCGAGCCGGGCGCCACGCGGCAGCTGTCGTTGTCGCGCGAGCTGGCCGGCATGGTCCTCGGTCAGGCGCTTAGCCACCAGTGAGCCCTGTGGGCGCCTGACCGCCGCCTACCCCCCCCGGCTGACCGCCCGCCTGAGCTCCGTCCTGGCTTGCTGCTAGACCTGCCACCGCCACGCATGGCTCCTTGACAGGGACTTTCGTTGCCAATATATTAGGCATACCTAAGTTCAGGCTTATGGACTAGCGAATACTGGAGTGATCTTCATGCCCCGACACACTGCCGCTACCCGCTTTCCCGTAAGGCGCCGCGCGGCCTGGCTAGCGGCGGTCGTCCTAGCGTTTTCCCTCCTTGCCGCCCCCACCGCCGCGCGCGCCGCCACCCCCAGGGTCGTGGCCACCGTCGGCATGATCGGCGACGTGGCTGCGGAGCTGGCCGGGGAGTGCGCCCAGGTAAGCACGCTGATGGGACCGGGTTCTGACCCGCACCTCTACCGTGCGTCGGCAGGCGACGTGCGGCTCATGGAACGCGCCGACCTAGTGCTGTACGGCGGTCTCCACCTGGAGGCCAGCCTGGCGCGCGTGCTGGAGGGCTTCGCTAGCCGCACCACCACCGTGGCGGTATCGGAAGCGGCCGTGAGCCCTGCCGACCGCATAGCTGCCGGCTCCGTGTACGACCCGCACGTGTGGATGGACGTGTCGCTCTGGCGCGGCGCCGCGCAAGTCATAGCTAACGCACTGATCGAGACAGTGACGGCGGCGGGCGACACGGCTGGCTGCGCGGCGCAGGTCTCTGCCCGCTACGCCGACTACTCTGCGCTGCTCGCTGACCTGCATGCCTGGGCCCTGGAGGCCATAGCGTCCGTGCCATCACGGCAACGAATTCTCGTCACCGCCCACGACGCGTTCGCGTACTTCGGGCGCGCCTACGACATCGAGGTAGTGGGCATCCAAGGCATCAGCACCGAGACCGAGGCCGCCGTGGCCGACATCCGCCGCGTGGCGTCGCTCATGGTCGAGCGGGGGGTGCCGGCCCTGTTCGTGGAGAGCACCATCAACCCCCGCACCGTTAACGCCGTGCTGGAAGCCGTGGAGCAGCGCGGCGGGCACGCCGCCATAGGCAACGAGCTATTCGCCGACGCGCTCGGCACCCAGGGTGAGCCCGAAGGCACCTATGTGGGCATGATCCTCCATAACGTGCGCGCCATCACCACGGCGCTCGGTGGCCAGCTACCCGAGCTGCCGGCCAGCCTGGCTGAATGGCAGGCGCGCTGGTGAGGCCCACCCTGACCACCGGCGGAAACCTGGCAGCGCAGACCGTGGGCGCCACGGTCCGTTACGGCAAAGTGTCCGCAATCGAAGACGTGTCGCTGGAGGTGCCCACTGGCGTCATGGGCGCCATCGTGGGCCCCAACGGGGCCGGCAAGAGCACGCTCCTGAAGCTGCTCCTCGGCCTTCAGGACGACTACGACGGCCACGTTTACCTGCTGGGCGAGGACGTGGCGCAGAGCCGCCACCGGGTGGCGTACGTGCCGCAGCGCTCCACTGTGGACTGGGACTTCCCCGCCGACGTGCTGGACGTGGTGCTCATGGGCCTCTACCGGGGCCTGGGCCCGCTAAGGCGAGTGGGACGCGCCGAGAAGGCGCAGGCCAGAGCGGCGCTAGAGGAGGTCGGTATGGCTGACTTCGAGCGCCGGCAGATAGGCCAACTGTCGGGCGGTCAGCAGCAGCGCGTGTTCCTGGCAAGAGCGCTGGTGCAACAGGCCGAGCTGTACCTGCTCGACGAACCGTTCGCCGGCGTGGACGCCGCCAGCGAGGTCGCCCTGGTTCGTGTGCTTCAGCGGCTGAACGCGGAGGGCGTAACGGTGTTGGCCGTGCACCACGACCTCAACACACTGGAGAAGTACTTCGACTGGTTGGCGCTCCTGAACGTAAGGCTCGTGGCGCAAGGACCGCTGGCCAGCACGCTCACGGCTGAAGCGCTGCAGGCGGCGTACGGCGGTCGGCTACCGAGCATGGCGGAAGTACCGCCCACGGAAGGGCTGTCCCGCCCGTCGCTAGGCGCCGACGCCACAGCCGGCAGGAACTGAGTGAGCTGAGGTAATGCTGGAGCTCCTCACAGACCCAACCGTCATCACCGTCTCGCTCGGCGCGCTCATGCTGGGCCTCACCTCCGGCGCGCTCGGCACGTTCGCTGTGCTCAGGCGCCAGAGCCTCCTCGGCGACGCCATGTCGCACGCGGCGCTGCCTGGCGTGGTGATCGGTTACCTGGTGGCGGGTGGGCGCAGCTTGCCGTTCATGCTGCTAGGGGCGCTAACAACTGGCCTGGCGGCCGCGCTCCTCTCGGTAGCGTTATCGCGCCGGCGCGGCGTGAAGAGCGAGTCCGCACTGGGCGTGGCGCTCGGCACGGGCTTCGCGCTCGGGGTCGTGTTGCTCTCCTACGTGCAGCGCCAGCCCGGTGCCGGCAGCGCCGGACTCGAGCAGTTCCTGTTCGGTCAGGCCGCGGCCACGCTGCGCTCGGACCTAATAACCATAGGCGTGCTCGGCGCCGCGGCGCTGCTCGTGGTGGCCCTCCTCTTCCGGCCCCTGAAGCTCGTGATCTTCGATCCGCACTTCGCGCGCGCCAACGGCTACCGCGTGCAGCTTTACGAAGCCGTCAGCACCGGGCTCCTGGCCATAGCCATCGTTGTCGGGCTGGAACTCGTGGGCGTGGTGCTCATGTCCGCGCTGGTGGTGGCGCCAGCCGCCGCGGCCCGGCAGTGGACAGGGTCACTAACAGGCATGGTGTGGGTGGCGGGCGGCATCGGGGCGGGCAGCGCCCTGCTTGGCGCCCTGCTCAGCGCCGCCGTGCCAGGCATGGCAACAGGGCCTACGGTAGTGCTAGTGGCTAGCCTAGTGGTGGCGGTTTCACTACTCGTCGCGCCTAGGCGCGGCGTTCCGGTGGATGGCGCGTGATGGTGGCTGCCATACAGACCGTTCAGGCGCTCCTCGACTCGCCCTCGTTCGCCATCCTGGCCACGGGCGTGCTGACCGGCGCGTCGGCCGCGCTGCTCGGCACCTTCCTGGTGGTGCGTGGCCAGGCCATGCTCTCAGACGCCATCAGCCACGGCGTGGTGTTCGGCGTGGCGGTAACGTTCCTGCTCACCGGCAACGCCACCGGGCCGCTGCAGCTACTGGGCGCGGCCGGTGCGGGGCTGCTGACGGTGGCGCTGACCGAGTGGCTGGCGCGCAGCGGCAAGGTCAAGCGGGACGCCGCCACAGGGCTCGTCTTCCCCGCCCTCTTCGCGGCCGGCATCCTGCTTCTGGGCCTCTTCGCGCGCGACGCGCACGTGGACGTGCACACGGTCCTGCTAGGCGAGATCGGTTTCGTCTGGCTGGACCGCGTGCAGTTGTTCGGCCTGCTCGTGCCGCGCTCTCTTCTGGTGGTGTTCGTGGCGTTCGTGCTTAACACCTTATACGTGGCCCTGTTCTACAAGGAGCTCACGGCCGCCGCGTTCGACCCGGTCCTGGCCGAACTGCAGGGTCTGAGGCCGCGCATGGCCACGGGCGGGCTGCTGGCCCTCACCTCGGTCACCGCTGTGGCGGCCCTGGACGCGGTGGGGGTGGTGCTGTTCGTGGCGTTCGCCATCACACCCGCGGTAGTGGGTCGACTGGCCAGCCAGCGTTTGCCGGTCATGCTGACAGTGGCGCTGATCGTGGCAGCCGCGGCCGCCCTGCTTGGTTACCCGCTAGCGGTCGTCACCGACCTCTCCATCGGTGGCTGCATGGCGCTCCTCACGGCCGCGCCACTCCTCGTGCTCATGCCCCTCACCGGGGCGCGCAGGCGCCGAGCGTAAGGCGCTGCGCGGCTGCCACGCGCCTAGTCGTTCCGCTGGTCACTACATAAGCCCAAGCCAACTGAGGCTATCCCAGCCCGTGCGCTCGAACTCCTCATCGCCATGCTCCCTGGCCCAGACCACCGTGGTGTACGCCCAGAAGGCGGCCAGACCGCGCATGACCGCCTCCTCATGGCTCGTGAGCTGCCGGCCGTAACCCTTCAGGAAGCTGGACCTGAGGTCGGGCCGGTGGCGCCATTCGCCCACCCACAGGCGCACCAGGTCGGATAGGTACAGGTCCGGCTGGGAATGCTCGAAGTCGATGATGGTGAGAGTGCCGGTAGCCACCAGCCAGTTGCGTGGTGTGAAGTCGCGGTGGCACGGCACACGCACCTGGTCGACCAGGAAGGGCAGCACCACAGCCATGGCGCTGCTCACGGCTTCGGTTACGTCGTCCGAGATGATGCCGGCGCCTCTCGGAACCCACGCTGCGAGGCGCATGGCGTAGGCGTCCGCGAGCGGTACGGGGTCCGCATCAACTAGTTCGAGGTCGTGCAGGCTGCGCAGGAAGCGCCCGGCCCGCTCGTGTACCTCCGCCTCAAGCCCGGGCGAGGGGCGGAGGTCCTGAAGCAGCCGACCAGCCGCCAAGCTAAGCAGGAGCGCGCGCGGGTGCGCGTCGTGAACGGCCAAGAGGTCCGGTACGTTGGTTCCGGCTTCGAGCCGGGGTCTGAGCCGCGGCAGCCATTCCGTGTACGCGCCGCGCTCGTTGCTGAACTTGCGCCCCTGGCGATGAACCTTGAGCACAGCCCGCCTCTGCGGCGTGGTGAGCGCCCACACTGCGGACTCGCCGTGGTCCCAGGCGAGGTCCTGAACCTCCCGAATGGCGCCCAGCTGCGTTGCCGCGAACGCGGCCAGCGCAGGGTCCAGAGCTCCGGTTAGGTTGGCCTTGTGGTCAGCATCCTGCGTCACGGCCCGGCCAGCTTACAGCCTTCCCCAGACCGAACATCTTGCCGTGGCGGGTCCATTTCAGCGGTCCGCGCGCGCTTTGCAGTGAGCTTTCAGCTCGCTTGACTCCCCCTCACGTGGAACGTAGACTCCCTCCTTGAGTAGGCGCTAGGCGTCTACCTCAGCCGAGCGCGCGGCGAAATGTCGCGCGGCGGGGGACCCGAGCAACAGGGGTGAATCCGGCCAGGGCCGGACGGAGACTTCCACCTCCGAACCCGTCAGCTAACCTCGTAGGCTCAACTGGAAGGTGGTAGACGTGCTACCCATCACCCTTCGCCGGCCGCTTCACGGCCGCGCGCGTTCATGTAAGGTCACGCCGTGACCACGGTCTTCACCGCCGCCTCTCACCACGACGTTCTGGTCCTGGTCATCCAGATCGCTCTGCTGCTACTCACAGCGCGCGCACTGGGCGAGGTCGCTCAGCGGCTGGGCCAACCGTCAGTCGTGGGCGAGATCCTGGCGGGCATTGTGCTGGGCCCCTCGCTCATCAGCGGTTTTCTCCCCAATCTGGGCGAATGGATAGTGCCGCAGACGCCCACGCAAGGCCACCTGCTCGAGGTCGTGTCGCTGATCGGCGTCATGTTCCTATTGCTGCTCACCGGGTTAGAGACCGACCTGGCACTGATCAGGCGGCAGGCGCGAGCAGCTATCGGCGCGTCGGTGGGCGGTATAACCCTCACGTTCTCCACCGGCTTCATCCTGGGCTGGACGTTGCCCGACACGCTCCTCGCCAACGAGCAGCAGCGCCTGGTGTTCTCACTGTTCGTGGCCACCGCCATGGCTATCACCGCCATCCCGGTCATAGCCAAGGTCCTCATGGACATGAACCTCATGCGCCGCGACGTGGGTCAGACGATCCTCGCTGCGGGCATGACGGACGACACCGTCGGCTGGACCATGCTCTCGATAGTGGCGGGCTTGGCGGCCGGCGACGCCGTAACGGCCGGCACCTTCCTGGGCGCCGTTGGCAGCGTGCTGGCGTTCATGGTGCTCTCGTTCACCATCGGGCGCTGGCTTGTGAAGTGGTCGCTCGACTTCGTGCAGGACGAGGTTCGCAGCCGCGACCGCCTCCTCACGCTGGTGGTAGTCCTCACCTTCGTGTGGGGCGCCGTGTCGCACGCTCTCAACCTGGAAGCCGTGCTGGGCGCCTTCTTCATGGGTATCCTCTTCGGCCGCATGCCGCGCCTGCCGGCCGAGGTGGTGCGCAAGGTCGAGAGCGTGACCCTCGGCATCTTCGCGCCCATCTTCTTCGCTGTGGCTGGCCTGAAGGTCGACGTGTGGCCGCTGTTCACGCCGCAGCTCTTCGGTATCACGTTGCTCGTTATCTTCGTGGCGTCGTTCGGGAAGATCATCGGCGTCTACGCGGGCGCCCGGCTGATAGGCAAGCGCGACCACTGGACGGCGCTGGCCATGGGCGCGGGCATGAACGCTCGCGGCGCCATGGAGATCATCATCGCCACCATCGGTTTACAGATCGGGGTGCTCACGCAGGAGATGTTCTCCATCATCGTGGTGATGGCCATGGCCACGTCGCTGATGGCGCCGCCGGCCCTGCGCTGGGCGCTGAAGCGCGTGACGCCCGAGAGCCAGGAACTGGCCCGCCTGAAACGCGAGGAGATCTCGGCCGACAGCCAGGTCGCCGCCATCAGGCGGATCCTGGTGCCCATGCGCACGCGGCAGGGGCGCGCCGACACCGACAGCCTCGACGCTCACCTCATCGCGCGCTTGGCGCAGCACGAGCCCCTGTCGGTGACGCTCCTCAACGTCAGTCCCGCCGGCAGCCGGAGCGAGGGCGTGGAGTTCCTGGAGGGCATCGGCGAGCAGTACGGCGACGTGGACCTCACCCGCAAGGTCGTGGAGTCGGCCGACGCTAAGGACAGCATCCTCGCCGAGGCCGAGAAGGATTACCAGCTGCTGATACTGGGAGCCACCGAGCGCTCCGAGGCGCCGGACGCGCTCTTCCATCCCATGGTGGACGACCTGGTTCGGTTGGCGCCGTGCCCGACGATCGTGGCGCGCGGCGGTCGGCAAGAGGAAGGTTCCTGGCCACCCCGGCGTCTGCTGGTGCCCACCAACGGT
>JBBAFX010000077.1:0-9628 GCA_041655195.1 Trueperaceae bacterium | reverse complement strand
CCATGCTGGAAGAGAACGTCGTCTCGCAGGCGGGCGCCAAGCACCAGACCACGCCCGAGACCGAGATCGTGCGCCAGATAGTGGAGGCAGGCTACAAGCCCGCCCAGCGCGATTCCCTGTACGGCATCGTCAAGGAGCCCGAACGGGTGCTAGCCGAGTACGAGGCGGCGCTTCAGGCCGCCCGCGACGCCAGCGCCGCGGACGCCGCGAACCCCGTGCGGGTTGGCGCGAGCCCCAGCCCCGCCGGCGCCAGCGCCGACTGAACCGCAGGCGGGCCGGGTAAGTAGCGTGGCGACGACGCTCGTCAGCGAGGTGGTCGGAACTGGGGAGGAGGGCGCCTTCGAGCGCCTACTGCTCCACGCTGAGGTTGTGTACAACGGCCTCGGCATGCCGCGCGCCGACGGCGGCGTGCTGCTGCAGCGCGCCGGGGCTGGCCCCGCCTCCCTGACCGTAGCCGACGTGCGTGACCGTGCGGGCACGGCGCGCGCCTTCCCGGAGGCGCGACTGGTGGACGGCGGCTTCGCGGTGTCGCCCCCCGTTGTTAACGCGCATACGCACCTGGACCTCTCGAATATGGAGTTCCGCCCCGCCAGCTACCCCGAGTTCATCGCGCGGGTGGTGGCAGAGGGCCGCGCCGGGCGCCGCGGTGTGGAGGCCGCTCGGCGGGGTCTGGCGGAGCTGCGCGCGCTCGGCACGACCGTGGTGGGCGACATAGTCACCGACCCGGCGGTCATGCGCCTCCTGCTCGCCGAGCCTGACCTCACTGGCGTGGCCTACTGGGAGGTGTTCGCGCCGTTCCCCGAGCAGGCCGACGAAGTGTTCGGAGCCACGGTGGAGCTGCTGGCGGGCTTCAGGGCGCTGCAGCGCCCCGGGGGCATGCGGGTGGGACTCAGCCCGCACACGCCCCACACGGTCAGCAAGCCGCTCATGCAGCGCCTGGCCGCCTGGGCGCGCGCCGAGGGCCTGCCTGTGGCTATCCATGTGGCCGAGTCGCCAGGCGAGGCGGAACTGTTCCTGACGGGCTCGGGCCCCCTGGCGGAGTCTCTGGCCGCCGCTGGTCTGCCGGTGCAGTCGCGCGGGGTGTCGCCGGTTCGTTACCTCCACGACTTAGGCGTGCTGGCCACGGCTCCCACCCTGGTGCACATGGTGGAGGTGGACGAGGAGGACGTGCGCCTGACCGCCCGCGCCAACGCCACCGTGGTTCACTGCCCGCGCTCGAACGAGGCCCTAGGCTGCGGGCGCTTCCCGTGGCAGCTTTACGCTAAGCACTCGGTGGAGGTGGCGTTCGGCACTGACTCGCGCGGCTCGAGCCCTGACCTGGACGTAACGAGGGAGGTCGCCAAGGCCGCGGAACTGCACGGCGCCGCCGCCAACCCCCGCGCCCTGGTCCGGGCGGCAGTGAAGGGCGGCCACAAGGTGCTGGGACTCACGCCGCCGCAGGTGTTGAGGGGCGCGCAGGCGGACGGTCTGGTGGTGTGGACCTGAAGCGGGTGTGTCGCTTGGTGCACACGCTGGGGGTCATGCCGCCCCGTAGATTATGGTCAGTAGTTTGCGGTCAGTAGCTGCCCCGGCGCGCACCGCTTGGCCCCTCTGGCCTGAGCCGTACGCGGGCAAGGGGCGCCTCAGACGCCACACTTCGCGGACCCGCCAGCATGAACAGTTGTAGCCCGGGCGCTGCGAGCGAACGACAAGGAGCGATTCATAATGGCCAACCTCATAGAGTTCACCGACGACAACTTCGCCGACCTGACCAAGGAAGGTCTGGTGCTGGTCGATTTCTGGGCGCCCTGGTGCGGCCCTTGCCGTGTGGTGGGCCCCATCATCGAGGAGCTGGCAGGCGACTACGATGGCAAGGTCAAGGTCGGCAAGCTGAACGTGGATGACCACATGGCCGTAGCCCAGCAGTTCCGCGTCATGAGCATCCCCACCGTCATCCTCTTCAAGGACTCCGAGGCGGTAGAGATCATGATCGGCTCGCAGTCCAAGTCGGCTTACGAGCAGCGCCTCGCCAAGTACCTCCCCGTAGGGGCGTAATACACGCGAGCCTGCCGGCCGTACGGTTGGCCGGCAGGCTCGCGTTCTGCTAGTACCAGCGTTACGGGAACTTAAGTACCGAGGGGGTCAGCCCGCAGCGACGCGGCTGACCCCCCGCGGCGTTATGCGCCACGCGCCTTCAGGGAAGCGCGACGAGGTCAGCATGAGCATGTAGGTGGAGCCCGCCTCGGCGTCGTACTCGACCAAGGTCAGGGTGGCGCCTTCCGGTATGCGCGCGTCTACGAGCGGGGTGGTGGTGTACGCGCCCAGCTCGAGCTTTCCCAGCTCCATGCGGTGGAAGATTATCTCGGCCGCGCGCTGCAGCTCGGCCACCACCGGGTCGTTGGGGTCGGCGCCACCGAACGCGCCGGGGGCGCACGCGGCTAGGGCCAACAGCAGCGCCAGTGCCAGCGCCGCCATTCTGAACGCCGCCGCAACCGGCAGGGGCTGCGGGGCAGCGTGGGCTGCTCCGCCTTCAGCCACGGTAGTGCTACGCAAGGTGGTCCTGCGCACGGTGGGTGTCCGCACTGGGGTTCTCAGCATGCCTAGATGCTACTCGACCAGGGCGCGTACGGCGTGATGGCAGTTCGTGTAGCTGACCGCTCGTGTAGTTGGCCATTCGTGTAACTGACCACCTTCCGGACGGGCCGCGCAGCCCGCCGTCACCCATCGGAGTCATCCAGGACGGGCGCCAGGCCCATGCGCACCAGGTAGCGCTGCGCGCCCTGGCGCTGGTTGTAGCGCTGCACCAGCGCGAACATCTCGCGCTGCAGTTGCTTGGCGTCCGCGAAGTCGAGCGTCAGTTGGTCGCGCCACAGGCTCAGCACAGCGGGTCCTTCCGGGTCGAGCGTGGTGGCGTTAACGTCCGGCGTCACAGCGGTCTGCACCTGCAGGCGCCCGCGCGTGTCGCGGTAGAAGCGCGTGCCCCACGTGCCGAGACGCTCGCTGCGGGCGCGCACCACGTTGCGCCGGAGCATGGCCTCCCAGTAAGCGTCGCGCTCCGCCAGGGCCGCTTCCAGCGACTCGGCGTGCGTGGCTTCGAAGGGAACGAAGAAGACGTCGGCTACAGTGCGGTAGAGCTTCACGGGGCGACCGGCGCGTTTGCGTTCCCCCACCACCTCGAGGAGGCCCATCTCCACGAAGCGCTGAACGCGTTTGAGGGTGGTGTTCGGCTTCTCACCACTCTCGCGCGCCGCCTCGGCGACCGAGAGGGTGCGCCCCAGGAAGGGGGCCAGGTGTCTAAGCGTGGTCGGGTCGGTCAGGGCCTCAGCGGCGTCGTCGGCCGTTACCAGCAGGGTGGGGCCGGAGCCGAGGCGCCTCTCGTCGGCGTCAAGCTCCGCCGCTGAGCTAGGTGATTCTGGGGCAGGCATATCACCTAGAGTAGCTTCAAACTGAGGGTACAGACGAGTTCCCAGGCACTTTGGCGTGGGACCAACACGCGGTTACGACCTCTCACGCAGAAGGAGTTACACGATGACACAGCGTAAGAACCCCAACTCGTTCGGCGCCCGTAAAGTGTTCGACACGGGCTCGGGGGAGGCGTACTACTACAGCCTCCAGGCCCTCCAGGACGCCGGCATAGCCAACATCGACCGCATGCCGTACTCCGTCAAGGTGCTCCTCGAGGCGCTCCTGCGCAACGAGGATGGTTTCCTGGTGACCGAAGAGGACATCAGGACCCTGGCCGCTTACGACCCCAAGAAGCGCTACCAGGACGAGATCCCCTTCAAGCCTGCCCGCGTCATCCTGCAGGACTTCACGGGCGTGCCCGCGGTGGTCGACCTGGCCGCCCTGCGCAGCGCCATGAAGCGCTTGGGCGGCGACCCCAACAAGATCAACCCGCACGTGCCCGTGGACCTGGTCATCGACCACTCTGTGCAGGTCGACGAGTACGACAACCCCCTAGCGCTCATCAAGAACTCGCGCATCGAGTTCGAGCGCAACCGCGAACGCTACGAGTTCCTCCGCTGGGGCCAGGCCGCCTTCGATAACTTCAACGTGGTGCCGCCCGCCTCAGGCATCGTGCACCAGGTCAACCTCGAGTACCTGGCGCGCGGCGTGTTGTGGCAGGAGCACGGCGATAAGAACGTGGTCTACCCCGACTCGCTCGTGGGCACCGACAGCCACACCACCATGATCAACGGCCTGGGCGTACTGGGCTGGGGAGTCGGCGGTATCGAAGCCGAAGCCGTCATGCTTGGCCAGCCTTACTACATGGTTATCCCCGAGGTCGTGGGCTTCAAGATGACCGGCCGCCTGCCCGAAGGCGCCACCGCCACCGACCTGGTGCTCACCGTCACCGAGATGCTCCGCAACAAGGGCGTGGTCGGCCGCTTCGTAGAGTTCTACGGCCCGGGTGTCAGCAGCATGACGGTGCCCGACCGCGCCACCCTGGGCAACATGGCGCCCGAGTACGGCGCCACCGTGGGCTTCTTCCCGGTGGACGCCGAGACGCTGCGCTACATGCGCCAGACCGGCCGCCTACCCGACGAGGTGGAGGCCCTCGAGCGCTACAGCAAGGCCAACGGCCTGTGGCGCGACGACAACAGCCCGGAGCCCGAGTTCTCCGACACGCTCGAGTTCGACCTCTCGAACGTGGTCCCCAGCATGGCCGGCCCCAAGCGCCCGCAGGACCGCATCGAACTGGCGAACATGCAGGAGCAGTTCCACCACGACCTGCGCGCCCCCATCGACAAGCGCGGGTTCGCCTTAGACGAAGAGGCCATCAGCCGCACCGCCAAGCTGAACTTCCGGGGTGTGGACAAGGACCTCACCCACGGCGACGTGGTCATAGCCGCCATCACCTCCTGCACCAACACCAGCAACCCGTCTGTCATGCTGGCCGCCGGCCTGGTGGCCAAGAAGGCCGCCGAGCGCGGCATGAAGGCCAAGCCGTGGGTCAAGACCTCCCTCGCGCCTGGCTCCAAGGTCGTCACCGAGTACCTCACCGACACGGGCCTGCTCCCGTACCTCGAGCAGGTCGGCTTCTACGTGGTGGGTTACGGCTGCACCACCTGCATCGGTAACTCCGGCCCCCTGCCGCCCGCCGTCACCAAGGCCATCGACGAAGGCGACCTGGTGGCCACCTCCGTGCTGTCCGGCAACCGTAACTTCGAGGGTCGCATCAACCCTGACGTGAAGGCCAACTACTTGGCCAGTCCGCCCCTGGTGGTGGCGTACAGCCTGGCCGGAACCGTCGACATCGACATCGTCAACGACCCCCTGGGCGAGGACCAGGACGGCAACCCCGTCTACCTCCGCGACCTGTGGCCCACCTACGAGGACGTCACCTCGCTCCTCGACGACGCCATGAAGCCCGAGACCTTCAAGCGCATGTACGACGGCATCGAGAAGTCGAACGAAGAGTGGAACGCCATCCCCGTGAAGGGCGGTCAGCTGTTCGACTGGGACGAGGAGTCCACCTACATCCAGGAGCCGCCGTTCTTCATCGACATGCCCGACACGCCCTCTCCCATCCAGCCCATCGAGGGCGCCCGGGTGCTGGTGAAGGTAGGCGACTCGGTGACAACCGACCACATCTCGCCCGCCGGCGCCATCGCCGCTAACGTGCCCGCCGGTCAGTTCCTGCAGGAGCGCGGGGTCGAGAAGAAGGACTTCAACTCCTACGGTTCCAGGCGCGGTAACGACCGCGTCATGACCCGCGGCACCTTCGCCAACATCCGCCTCAAGAACCAGCTCGCGCCGGGCACCGAAGGCGGTTACACCACCGACTTCACCACCGGCGAGGTCACCAGCATCTACGAAGCCAGCCGCAACTACATCGCTGAGCAGGTGCCGACCATAGTGTTCGCCGGCAACGACTACGGCATGGGCTCCAGCCGCGACTGGGCCGCCAAGGGCACTTACCTGCTCGGCGTCAAGGCCGTCATAGTCGAGAGCTTCGAGCGCATCCACCGCTCCAACCTCGTGGGCATGGGCGTGCTGCCACTCCAGTTCCTCGAAGGCCAGAACCCCACCACCCTCGGGCTCGACGGCACCGAGACCTACTCCATCCACATCGACGACGACGTCAAGCCGCGCCAGAACGTGAAGGTGACCGCCGTGAAGCAGGACGGCAGCACCGTGGAGTTCGAGGTGGTCAGCCGCCTCGACACCGCCGTGGAGATCGTGTACTACCGCAACGGCGGCATCCTGCACACCGTGCTCCGCAACATGCGCGAGGGCGCTACCGCCACCGCCTGAGGGCGCGCAAACAGTAACTATCGGCCGTGGCCCGCGTAATAGCGGGCCACTGCCACGTTAAGTGAGGGACTGCGTTACCCCCGAACGCCCGTCACGCGGCCTGCTCAGCACGGCTATACTCTCGCCATGCGCGGCTTTATCACGTTCCTCATAATCCTGGCAATCGTCTTCTTCGCCGTGGGTGAGACCCGGGGCTGGTACCTAGGCTTCCCGACCCAAACACCTATCCTCGTTTACAAGAAGGACCACACCGCAGAAACGACCAGGCGGACGCTCAGCCGCACCGACATGCCCGTGCGCTTCACCGGCGAGGTGCAGCGCGGCAGCGTGCACCTCGAGGTGCGCTACCAGCGGCCCAGCAGCTTCCAGACGAGCTCCGCGGCTGGCGCCGAGCAGGTCGTGTTCGAGCAGACGTGGACCAAAGGCCAGCGCATCGCCTTCGACAGGCTCTTCGAGCAGGGCGGCGGCATCTACACCGTCTACGTCACGTACAGGGACGCCACCGGCATCTACAACCTCCACATGCCCGACGGCATTGACCTGTAACAGGCCACAACGCGAACCCGTGCCCGCCGGCGGCGCAGTTCAGTGCCCGCCGGCGGCTCTGTCCTGTGCCTCAGTGCTCAGCCTTGCTGCTTGCGCATGGCCGCTAGCTGGTCCCACTGCTCCTCGGTCACGTTAGACAGCAGGTTGAACTCGCCAGCGTTGTAAGCCGACTCGCCGCCGTCTATGTAAACGAGACCGCCGGTCATGTAAGCGGCGAAGTCCGACAGCAGGTAGGACGCCAGGTTGGCGAGTTCCACGTGCTCGCCCACGCGGCCCAACGGTACGCGGCTCTCGAAGAGCGACTGGATCTCGGGTGTGGGCATCAGCCGGCTCCACGCCCCCTCTGTCGGGAACGGCCCGGGCGCTATGGCGTTGAGCCGTATGCCGTGGCGACCCCATTCACCCGCCAACGAGCGCGTCAGGCTCACCACGCCAGCCTTGGCCACCGCGGAGGGCACCACGTAACCCGAACCGCTCTCCGCGTAAGTGGCCGCTATGGAGAGCACCGTCCCGGGCTGCTGCCTGGCTATCCAGCGCTTGCCCATCTCCAGGGTGGCGTACACGGTGCCGTGCAGCACGATGTTCAGCACGGCGTCGAAGGCGCGGTGCGAGAGCCGCTCGGTGGGGGAGATGAAGTTACCCGCCGCGTTGTTGAGGAGCGCGTCCACGCGGCCGAACTTGGCCTCGGCGGCGTCCAGTGCGCCGGTCACGGAGTCCGGATCGCGCACGTCCAGTTGCACCGGTAGCACCTGCCCGCCGGTGGCGGCCATGAGGTTCTCGGCCTCCTGCTGCAGCAGCTCGTAACGGCGGCTGGCGATGACCACCTTGGCGCCCAGTTCCAGGAAGCGCCGGCTCATGCTGAGGCCCAACCCGCTGCCCCCACCGGTGACGAACACGACCTTGTCCTCTAGTAGTCCTGGCTTGAACATGCCACATGGTTACACGCGCGGCGCGCGGCTTGTAACCTTTGTCGTTTATCGGCGGGCGCCCGCGGGGTGATACTGTCCTAACGATGTCGCTCCGTCCCTTCACGCTCCTTCGTGCGCTCGTGTTGCTGCTCCTGCTCGCCGCCACCTCGGCTGCAGCTGCTCTGGAGCCCTTCAACCGTCAGGTTCGTGTCCTGCTGGACGTCACCAGCTCGCTAACGGTGGGTGCCACCGGCCCCCACTCCGGATCCGTGGACGGCGTGCCGCGTTTCAGTACCGCCGCCGCCCTCGACTGGCCGGTTACGGCAGCCGACGGGCAGCTCTACGTGGACGGCGTTAGGGTCGGCGCCCAGCTGCTGCTCGAAGCCGACGGCAGCTTCCTGCGCGTGAACGGCAACCGGTATCGCGGCTCCGTACGGCTGGTGGCCGAGGGCGACCTGATACAGGTAGTGAACGTGCTCGACATGGAGTCGTACCTGCGCGGCGTGGTGCCCTCCGAGATGTCGGCCTCGTGGCCGATGGAGGCGCTCAAAGCGCAGGCCGTGGCCGCGCGCAGCTATACCCTCACCTCGCTGGACCCTAGCGCCAGTTACGACCTGTGCGCTACGGTCGACTGCCAGGTCTACCGCGGCGTAGAGGTGGAGCACGCCCGTACCGACACGGCCATAGCCGCCACGGCTGGCGTGGTGGTCACTTACGGCGGCGCCACGGCGCGCACCTACTACCACGCCGATTCCGGCGGCATGATCGCCTCCAGTCAGGAAGTGTGGGGCGCGGCCCTGCCTTACCTGGTGGCGCGCGCGGACGCGCCCACCTCCACCCCTCACCGGGCGTGGGTGTACCGCCTCGACGCGGCGGTGGTCAGCGCCTCCATGGAGGCCGCTGGACTCGCTGTAGGCACCGTTCAGAGCGTGCGCGTGGTTAGGCTCAGTGAGTCCGGCCGTGTGGTGGAGCTCGAGGTCGCCGGCACGGCCGGTGCCCGCGTAGTGCGGGGCTCGCAGCTAACGAGCATGGCGCGCAGCTGGGGCCTCAAGTCCACGCGCTTCAGCGTGCAGGGCGGCCTCACCGTTCGCGGCGATGGCTGGGGCCACGGCGTCGGCATGAGCCAGTACGGCGCCCGCGCGCTGGCCCAGGCGGGCTACGACTTCGGGCGCATCCTGGCTTACTTCTACCCAACCACTGCACTCACGCAGTTCGTTGCAGACGGGCGCTGACCCCGGGCGCCGTGGGTACTCCCTGATGAACTACGCGGCGCTGCTCGGTGTGCTGGTGGCTGTCACTTTCTGCCTGCCACTGGTGGCGCGCCTGGCGGAGTCGCTAGGGCTGCACCGCAACATGGGGGTGGCCGTGAGCCTGCTCCTGGCGGTGATCGGCGCTGCGGCGTGGTACGTGAGAGCCGTGCGCTTCAGGGCCGCCGCCTCCCAGCCCCGCCCGGCCGGGAGCGGTAGAGTGGGGGCGGGCCCGTCAGAGGAGCCCAAGAAGGAGCACGATGCGAGCGTTCAAAGGCATCGTTAGGGAAGGCAAGATCGAACTGCCGGAAGGCGCTCACCTGCCGGACGGCACGCTGGTCACCGTCACGGTAGGCGAGGCGGAGCTCATCCGCGCCAGCCTGGCGGCGGCCCTGCGCCGCACCAGTTCGCGCCGCGCCAGCCGTGTGCCGGCCTACCGCGCGCGTGCGAGCCGGCCCGTTTGAGCGCAACCGCCAGCAAACGCCTCACCCTCGTACCCACCCCGGTCGGCAACCTCGGCGACCTCACGCAGCGCGCCGTGGAGGTGCTGATGGCGGCCGACGTCGTGGCGGCCGAGGACACCCGCCATAGCCGCACCCTGCTGGACCGCTACGGCGTGACCACCAAACTCGAACGCCTCGACGCCCACACCATGGAGAGCCGCGCCGCGCCACTATTAGAGCGCTGCGA
>JBBAFX010000076.1:0-9707 GCA_041655195.1 Trueperaceae bacterium | reverse complement strand
CGTGGCCACGATCAGCGTTCCCCCCGGCGGTAAGGCGTCCCGAGCGCTTCCGGGGCACCCACCGCGCCCCGCCCGCCGCGCAGCGCTATGAGGGTCAGCGCCAGCACGGTGACGAGGTACGGGAGAACGGTCAACAACTCCGGCGGGAAGACTCCCTGTAACCGGAAGGAGAGGGTGAAGAAAGCTCCGAAGAGGAGCGCCGCGGGCACCGCGCGTAACGGGCGCCACAGGGCTAGGATGGCCAGCCCGAGGGCGATCCAGCCGAGGCCGTTGGTGATGTTCTCGCCCCATGCCGGGCGGTACGCCAGCGAGAAGTAAGAGCCGGCCAAGCCAGCGAGCGAGCCGCCGAACACCACGGCCAGGAAACGCACCCAGCGCACTGAGATGCCGGCGGTGTCGGCCGCCGAGGGCGATTCGCCCACCGTGCGGATGGTGAGGCCTGGGCGCGTGTGGAACAGGAAGAGCCAGAGTAGGGGCGCTATGACGAGCGCCACGTAGGTGAGCGGGTACTGATCGACGAACAGCGCGGGGCCGAGGATGGGTATGTCGGAGAGGACGGGCACGGTGATGAAGCCCATGGGCTTGGCCAGGGGCCGGCCCACCCAGTCGCGTCCCAGGAGGTTGGCGAGGCCCACGCCGCCGATGGTGATAGCGAGCCCGCTGACGTACTGGTTGGAGGCGAGGGTCACCGACAGGAAAGCGTGCAGGGCGGCCACCAGCATGCCGGCTGCCACGGCGGCCGCTACACCGAGCAGGAGCGTGCCTGAAGCCTGGGCGGCTATGAAGCCGGCGACGGCGCCGAGCATCATCATGCCCTCCATGCCTAGGTTGACCACGCCGGAGCGCTCGGCCACGATCTCGCCCAAGGCGGCGAGCAGTAGCGGCGTCCCGAACGCCAGGGCGCGCGCGACGGTGGTCGTGAGCAGCTCGAACTCCATCTAGGAACCGACCTCCGGCTGGCTGATCTTGAACTCTGGTTCGGAAGGGGCGTCATCGGAGCCGCCTCGACGCTGCCAGACCGGACGATACGACAACAGCGGCTCGGCCGCCACCAACAGCAGGAGGGTCACGCCGATGATGACGTCCGTGATCTGGAAGGGTAGCTGCAGGCTGACCTTTATGACGTCGCCAGCGGCGAAGACCCAGCCCAGCAGGGGCGCCGTAATAAGCGTGGCCCACGCCCGGCGCCGCGCCAGGAGCGCGACCAGTATGGCCGTGTAGCCGTAGCCCATGGAGACGCTGGTGGGTTCGATGAGCCGGTGGTGTATGCCGGCTACCTCGCCGGCGCCAGCTATGCCGGCCACGCCCGCCGCCAGCGCCGCCAGCGCCAGCGTGGTGGGTAGCAGCCTGATGCCCGCGTAACGCGCTGCGTCCGGTCCGTCGCCCATGACCCTTATCGAGAAACCGAGCCGCGTGTGCCTAAGTAGCCAGGTGATGAGCAGCGCCGCCACTACCCCGATAACGAGCGTGGGTATATGCACGCGCGTGCCTTCCCAGAGGGGGAGGTACGTGGCGCGGTCGAAGCGGTCCGTGTAGCTGAAGCCCGTGACGCTGCGGCCGCGCCAGGGCCCGTTTATGAGCCAGCGCACCACGTAGATGGCCACGTAGTTGAACATCAGGGTAGTGATGATCTCGTTCACCCCGAGGCGCGCTTTCAGGTAGGCGGGCACCAGCCCGTAGAGGGCGGCCGCCACGAAACCCGCCAGGTAGAGGGCGGGGATGGTGTACCAGCCGATCGGCACGAAGAGCGCCACGGCGGTGGCCGCTATGGCGCCAGCCAGGATCTGCCCTTCGGCCCCGATGTTCCAGAACCGGGCGCGCAGGGCCAGCGCCATGCCGGCGCCGGCTAGCAGGAGCGGGATGCTTTTTCGGATGACCTCGCCGAAACCGCGCTTGTCCATGAGCGTGCGCTGCACGACGGTGGCGCCGGCCTTGAGCGGCTCGAGCCCGTAACTGGCGAAGATGCCGAGGGCCACGAGCAGCGCCACCAGGAACGCGCCCGCGCTGACGGCTACCAGGAGCCAGGCGGGGGCCGCCAGTCGCGGTACCCAGCGCACGCGGGTCACGCTTCCACGCTCCCCGCCATGAGCAGACCGAGGCGCTGCACGCCCTCTTCTGTGGCGGCTTCAGCCACGGACATGGCGCCGGCCACGCGGCCAGCGAACATGACGAGTATGCGGTCGGCTAGTTTTAGGAGTTCGTCGAGGTCCTCGCTGATGACGACCACGGCCGCGCCGCGGGCGCGCTGCGCTAGCAGGAGCTCGTGCGTGTGGTTGGTGCTACCGATGTCGAGCCCGTAGGTGGGGTGCGACGCGACCACCAGGCGGGGTTTGCCCGAGAGCTCGCGTGCGAGGACGATCTTCTGGATGTTGCCGCCGGACAGCGTGCGGGTCTCCGTGCGCAGGGAGGGGGTGCGGATGTCGAACTCCTCCACTGCCTGCTTAGCGAACGCTTCCGCTTTGCCCCAGTCGATGATCACGCCCCTGGCGAAGGCGGGGTCGCGCACCTGCCGCAGCACGAGGTTCTCCATGACGCTGAGGGCCCCGACCACGCCTTCGGTGCGGCGGTCTTCGGGTATGTAGGCGACCCCGGTGGCGCGCACCTCGCGGGGGGTCAAGCGGCCGAGTTCCTGACCGCCGAGCATGACGCTGCCGCTGGTGGGGCGCGCCAGGCCGGCCAGCACCTGCGCTAGTTCGCTCTGGCCGTTACCGGCCACGCCGGCTATACCGATGACCTCGCCGGGTCTGACGCTGAAGGTGGCGCCGCGCACGGTGTCGACGCCGCGGGCGCTCTTCAGCCACAGGTCGTCGACCACTAGTAGGGGTTCCTGTTTGCTGACTACGCCGAGGCGCTGGGGCGACGCCACCTGCCGCCCGACCATGAGGCGCGCGAGTTCGGAGGAGTCCGCCTGGCCGCGCACGAGCCGGCCGACGACCTCGCCGCGCCTCAGCACTGTTATGCGGTCGGCCACGCGCTGCACTTCGGCTAGCTTGTGGCTGATGAACACCACAGCCCGGTCGTCGGCGCGCATGCGCTCCACCACGTCGAAGAGCGCGTCGGCTTCCTGGGGGGTGAGGACGCTGGTAGGTTCGTCGAGGATGAGGAGCTTGGCGCCCTGCATGAGGGCTTTGAGGATCTCTATGCGTTGCTGCTCGCCGGGTGAGAGGGCGCTGACTCGCGCGTCCATGTCGACTTCGAGCCCGTAGCGGTCGGCGAGCTCGCCGGCGCGGCGCCTGAGGTGCCCGGTGGGGCGCCAGAACGGCGCGCCTGTCTGGCCGAGCGCCAGGTTCTCGGCCACGGTGTGCCTGCGCGCTAGGTGGAAGTGTTGGGCTACGAGTCCGAGACCAAGCTCCATTGCATGCCTGGGATCGCGAATGCGCATTGCGCTGCCCGCTACCCGGATCTGTCCTTCGTCCGGTTGGAGCAACCCGTATAGCATGCTTATGAGGGTGGTTTTGCCTGCGCCGTTCTCGCCGAGTAGCGCGTGCACTTCGCCTGGCATGATGTCGAGATCTATGCCGTTGGCGGCGACCACCCCGGGGAAGCGTTTGGTGAGTCCGCGGGTGCTCAAAAAAGGCAGCGCGGCGCCCGGCTTGTTCACTTCGGGCATCCGCACTGCTTCAAGGTACCACGGTTGTGTGCTCGGGCTCCGCACTTGGGAGCCCCGTCAGAAGACGGTCTAAGCCAGCGGCGAACTAGCGTTCTCCTGGCGAGCGTAGTACGGGTTCTCGCCAGTGCTGTGGTCGGTTACGTCCTGCACGCCTACGATCTCGGGGACGGCTTCGCGCAGCATGCGGTCGATGCCCTGCTTGAGGGTCACGTCGGCCGCGCCGCAGCCGTGGCAACCGCCGCCGAAGCGGATGAGGGCCACGCCGTCCTTGACACCTTCGAGCGTAACGGCGCCGCCGTGACTGGCTACGCCGGGGTTGATCTGCCTGTCGATGACGTCCTGGACCTTCTGGGTGATGGGGTCGTCCCAGGTGGTGCCGGCGAAGAAGAGCCTGAAGCCTGACTGCATGACGCCGTCGACGAAGTCGACGGTGGCGCCGTCCAGCTGGCCGGAGCTCTGACGGTCTAGGTAGACGTCGAAGCCGGCTTCGCTCTGCACCAGGTCGTCTTCGCGTTTGTCTTCGGGCTTGACGAGCCACAGGCGCTGCTCGGCGCGGTTGCCGGCGATGCGGAGCGCTGTGACGCCCTGGCTGCGCTGCGCCTCTATGAAGTGCAGCACGCGGTCCTTGGCAGTATCGGTGAAGCTAATCACGCGCCTAGCCTACCCGATGCCGCCAAGGCGACCGGTAACTGGATTACCGAGTGGGAGCACACGCCGTTACAGGACCTGCATGACGTAGTGGTCGGTGGCGCGCTCCAGCCCTTCGAGATTGGCTACGTACACGCCGCGGGTGCCTTCTAGCGCACCTTCGCTGCGAAGCTCGCCGAGGATGCGCGTGATGGTGACGCGGCTGGAGCCGGTCAGGTCAGCGAGGTCCTCGTGCGTGAGTGCCAGCGGGAGCTTGATGCCGCCCTCAGCGTTGTCGGACGGGAGCCCGAACTGCTGGGCCAGGCGCAGGAACGCGCGGGTAACGCGGGCGCCGACTGGCATCTCGGCTTCGTCCAGCATCTCGCGTGAGCGGCGGAGCTGACGGGCCAGGCTGCGCAGCAAGTAATCGCGTAGGTTGCGGTCGTTCATGGCCTGCTGCGGGTCGATAGGCGTGAGGCAGGCGTCGTGGACGGCCACCACGGTCTCGGCGTGCTGACCGCCGTCGAGCGCGGAGAGGCCCAGGACGTCGCCGGCGCCGTAGAGGTCGGCGATACGGTCACGGCCCAGACTAGTGGGGACGACCGCCTTGAGCACACCGTGGTTGACGATGTAGAGGCTGCTGGCTTCGCGATCGGCTTCGTAGAGCACCTGCCCAGGCTCGAGCGTGCGGGTGGGGAGCGCCAGTCCGGTGGGGACGATGGCGGGAGCATGGCAAGTGCTCGGGGTTTCGAGGTTTTCGAAAGTATCGAGCATGATGAACCTTCCTTAGCTAGCCGCATGGTTGCGGCGGGTCGAGGATGTTTTGAACCGGGCGTCCGAGAGAGTGCCACACTGATGGGTGGCGGATACCTAGGCGCCGTGCGCAGTTCGCGAGCTGCGCCCCGGGGCCAGGACGACTACAAAAACTATAGCATGGCACTACACCATTGTCCATAGCCGCCATGCATCGTGAAAGCATGATGAGAGCTGTCCTGGACGGCATTCCTGGCGAGCGCACCCTAGCAGTTGACAGTTCGCCTAGCGCACCTTAGCATTTAAGGCACATGGCCACTCCCAGCAACACCCAACCGCTCTCCCCCGCTCAGGAACGGGTGTACCAGCGCCTGCTGGAGCACCGCCGCAACACCGGCGAGATGCCCGACCTATCCGAGCTGGCGCGCGGCATGGGCGTCCACTACGTCACCCTCAAGCAGCACCTCGAGGCGCTGCAGACCAAGGGCTACCTGACCTTCGAGAGCCGGGGGCGGGGCCGCTCGCCGCGCCTGGAACTCCCCGCCGAGGCCACCGGCATCCCACTGGTGGGTGATATCCCGGCGGGCAGCCTCGGCATCGCCAGCGCGCATGTAGAGGCGTACCTCCCCAACCTGGCCGCCAGCGGGGCGCTCCGCTCCGATTTCGCGCTGCGGGTCAGCGGCTACTCGATGGCCGACCTCATACAACCGGACGACATCGTGCTTCTAGCCGCACTGCGCCCCAGCCGCAGCGGTCAGATCTGCGCCGTGCGGGTAGGCGAGGACGAGGTCACCCTCAAGTACTTAGACTCCCTGCCGAAGGGCCAGTACCAGCTGCGGCCGCATAACCCCGACTACCCCACCGTGACCGTCCACGGCAGCGAGCTGAGTATCGACGGCGTTTACCGCGGCCTGCTACGCGGCTCGGTCGCCGAGAGCCTGTTACTACCCAACTGAGCGTCAAACCGCGCCGCTAGCCGGGGCAGCTTCAGCGCGCCGGCGGCTACGGCTGCCGCACCCCGATTGCGCCGCTGGCGGCCAGGTCGGCCACCTCCGCTTCTGAGAGGCCCAACTCGCGCGCCAGCACGGCCGCCGTGTCCTCACCCAACAGCGGCGGCACGGGCGCGTTGCCAGCTTCAGGCTCAAGCTCCAGCGGCTGCCCGTTAGGGCCGTGCGCCTTCCAGAGGGGGCTCGCCACCATCTGCAGTTCACCAATCAACGGGTGCTGCCCACTAACGACCATTCCGCGCGCCACAGCCTGCGGTTCGGCCAGCGCCTCATTCAGGCCCATGACCTTAGTCGCCGGCACCTTGGCGTCGTTGCAGGCCGCCAGCAGATCGCTCGTAGTGATTTCCAGCAGCCGCTCCTGCAGCATGGGCACCAGCCTGGCGCGGTCCGCCACCCGGCCGTCGTTCGTGGCGTACTCGCCTTCAGCCCACTCGGGCCGGCCGAGCACCTGGCAGAGGCTCGCGTACTGGCGGTCGTTACCTACCGCCAGCACCACCGCACCATCGGCCGTCTCGAACGCCTGGTAGGGCACTATGTTCGGGTGGGCGCTGCCGAGCTTAGAAGGCGCCCGGCCCGTTATGAGCGTGTTCTGCGCCTGGTTCACCTGACTGGCCAGCGCCACGTCGAAGAGCGACACGTCCAGGTGCGCTCCCTCACCCACGCGCTCCCGGCGCCGCAGCGCCGCCAGCGCGCCGACCGCGGCGTGAACGCCTGTGAGCACATCGATCCACGCTACGGACAACTTCACGGGCGCCCGCCCCGGCTCGCCCAGCATGGCCATGAGCCCAGAGAACGCCTGCATGGCGCCGTCGTAGCCAGCCTCATGCGCGCGGGGGCCCGTCTGGCCGTAGCCGGTAATGGAGACGTAGACGGCGCGCGGGTTGGTTGCCGCGACGCTCGCGTAATCCAGGCCGTAACGCTGAAGGTCGCCCACCTTGAAGTTCTCGACGATCACGTCGGCCTTGCGGGCCAGTGCGCGCACCAGTTCCGACCCGCGCGGCGTCTTGAGGTCCACGACCACGCTCTCCTTGCCGCGGTTGACGGAGAGGTAGTAACCGCTCTCCCCCGCGGGGTAGGGCGGGCCCCAGCGGCGCGTGTCGTCGCCCGCGGGCGATTCGACCTTGATGACGCGCGCGCCTAGGTCGGCGAGCAGCTGCGTGCAGTAGGGCCCGGCCAGCACGCGACTCAGGTCCAGTACGAGGAGGCCTTCGAGCATGCGTTCCTCCACCCCGCTTAGGGCGCCACGAAGTCGGGCACCAGCGCCGTGTCGAAGCTACGCCCCATGGCCGCCAGCGCGCGGTCGGGCCTATCGGTTATCAGGCCGTCGACGCCGAGGGCCAGCAGCCGGTCCATCTCGGCGCGCTCGTTGATTGTCCAGACCTGCACCCGCAGGTTCCGCGCCTGCGCCGCCTGGATGAAGTGCGGCGTCACCACGGTCAGGCCGCCCTGCGCCACGGGCACTTGCACGGCCTGGAACGGTGGGCTGTACACGGCCGCCAGACGAGCCCGCGCCAGCACGTAGAAGAGCGTGACCTCAGCGCGGGTGGCGGAGGTAGCCACCTCTGGGCAGGCCTGCCGGAAGGCGCGCATGGGCGCCGTGTGGAACGACGCGACCATGACCCTCAGCGCGTCGCCGCCCTCCCTTAGCTGCTCGCAGAGGGCGCGCCCCGCAGCTTCGGAGTCCTGCTTCAGCTCTATGTTCACGGCCATATCGCGTGTGCCGCTCAGCACCTCAGCCAGCGTGGGGATGGTGGCGCCCTGCCCGCGGTAGGGGAACTCGCCGGTGGCGGCGGAGCTCGGACCCGACACGGTCCAGCGGTAACCGGCGTCGAGCGCCGCTATCTCCACACCCGTCAGGTCGGCCACGGCGCCCACGCCGTCGGTCGTGCGGTCAACGGTGGAGTCGTGGATGACGCGGAAGACGCCGTCGGCGTCCTGGTGCACGTCGACCTCCAGCACGTCGGCGCCTATGTCGGCGGCGCCCAGGAAGGCGCGCATGGTGTTGTCAGGCCAGAGCCGCTGCCCGCCGCCGTGCGCCAGCACCAGCCGGTCCTCGTCGAACTGATCGAAGTAAGCGTGCTCAGCAGCCGGTTTGGCGATCAGAGCCAGCACACCGTAGGCAGCAGCCAAGATGACTATGAGCACGAGGATTACGCGTAAGAACCGCATTCTGTTCTGGCCTCCGGGAGCTTGAGTGTTTGTGGCAGTCTACCCGGAGCGCGCCCGGTGCCGGCTACCACGCACAAACGGTAACGGCCCGGTCCGGCGCCGAGGCGTATCGTTACGGCATGGACCCGCGACACCTTCCTGGCGCCGGCGGCGCGCTTCCCGACCTTACCGAGTTCCAGGCTGTGCTCTTCGACCTAGACGGGGTCATCACGCCCACCGCTGAAGTGCATATGCGCGCCTGGGGGGCGCTCTTCGGACCCTACCTGGCTGAGCACGCCAGCGACCGGCCCTACACGGAGCAGGACTACTTCGATCACATAGACGGCAAGCAGCGTTACCAGGGGGTGGCGGAACTGCTTGCCTCGCGCGGGCTCGAACTGCCATGGGGCGACCCGTCCGACCCGCCCGAAGCCGACACGGTCTGCGGGCTCGGCAACCGCAAGAACGTGGTCTTCAACCGCGTGCTGGAGGAGGAGGGCGTGCAGCCCTACCGGGGTTCGCTGGCGCTGCTCGAACTGCTGGAGGCGGCCGGCACGAAGATGGCCATAGTCTCGAGCTCGAGGAACGCCCGCAAGGTCCTGGCCGCCGCAGGGCTAGCTCAGCGCTTCGAGGTGGTCGTGGACGGCGAATCCGCTGCGGCCGAGGGTCTGGCCAGCAAACCCGAGCCGGCCACGTACCTGCGGGCCGCCGAGCTGCTGGGCGCCGCCCCGTCCGGCGCGGTGGTGGTGGAGGACGCGTTGTCGGGCGTGGAGGCGGGGCAGCGCGGCGCGTTCGGGCTCGTGGTCGGCGTGGACCGCGGCGCCGGCGCGGAGAGCCTGCTAGTTAACGGCGCGCATGTGGTGGTGGCCGACCTGGCGGAGCTGGCCGCTGCTGTGCGCCCCGCACCGCTCGACCGGCGCAGCTACCCGGTAGACGAGTGGCGCTTGGTGGAGGCTGCACTGCCCACAGGCGAGCAGCGCCACCGCGCCGAAACGCTCTTCGGGGTCGGTAACGGCTACCTGGGCCTTCGCGGCAACGACGAGGAGGGCGGCAGCGCCTACGAGCACGGCACGTTCATCAACGGTTTCCACGAGACCTGGCACATCCACTACCCCGAGAAGGCGTACGGCTTCGCGGAGGTGGGCCAAACGATCCTCAACCTCCCCGACGCGAAGACGATCGAGCTACAGGTGGGGGGCGAGCGCCTCGACTTGGCGGCTGCTGACATAACCGGCTACCAGCGCGTGCTGGACATGCGGGCGGGCGTACTGGAGCGCTCGTTCGTGTGGCGCACCCAGAACGGTGAAAGGCTGCGGGTCACGACCCGGCGCATGGTCAGCTTCGAGAACAAGCACCTGGCGCTCATGAGTTACACGGTCACGCCGCTAGACGCCGCGGCGGAACTGAGGTTCCGGTCGCTCATCGTCGACAGGCAAGCGCAGGGCCTGGACGAGCAGGGCGCGCCCCCGGCCGGTTTCGACCCGCGCCGCTCCGAGGACATGACCGGCGCCCTGCAGCCGCAGCGCCACGGCGTTCACGAGGTTAAGGGCGCCAGCGGGGCC
>JBBAFX010000075.1:0-9912 GCA_041655195.1 Trueperaceae bacterium | reverse complement strand
ACCCGGCACCGGCGTGGCTTTCAACAGCGCTCAGGTGTGGCCCGGCTACGTCTTCTTCGCCATGCCAGGCGCCGCCACCCACGGCATGCAGTACGCCGAACAGGCGCTGGAGCGCGGCGCCGCCTACCTCGTATCGGACCGCCCCCACCCGCGGGGCATCCTGGTTGACGACCCGGCCGCCGTCCTCCTGCAGCTCGGCCGCGAAGCGCGCGCCCGCCTGAAGGGCACCGTCATCGGCATCACCGGTACCGCCGGCAAGACCAGCACCAAAGCCATGCTCGCCGCTGCCATAAACGCGCGCTCCACCCCCGGCAACTTCAACACCCCTTACGCGCTGGCGCAGGCGCTGATCGAGGCGCACCTGGCCGAGGAACAGGCCGGACCGGCCGCCACCGACCACCCCGCGCTCGTGCTCGAGCTGGGCATAGACCACGCGGGCGAGATGGCGCAGCTCTTAGACCTCACTAGCCCCGACCATGGGCTCATAACCACCATCGGCGCCAGCCACCTGGCCGGCCTGGGCGACGTGCAGGGGGTGGCGCGCGAGAAGGGCGCGCTCCTGGCCGCAGCGCCGGGCGTGAAGCTCATAAGCACCAGCGCCGCCGAGCACCTGCCGCCCGAACTGGTGGAAGGCGCCACGCTAGTGGGCGCCCACGTGACCCTGAACGGCTCCGCCGGCAGCAGCCTGGCAGCGTTCGGGCGGCAGATAGAGCTGCCGTGGCCCGGCCGGCCCGCAGCCGAGAACGCGCTCATGGCGCTGACCATGGCCACCAGGCTGGGCGTACCGTTAGACGCCGCCGTGAAGCGCCTGCTGAGCGCCAACCTGGAGGGATCACGCCTGGAGCGCCGCCAGCTCGGCGACCTCACCATCATCGACGACAGTTACAACTCCAACCCCGTCTCGCTGCGGGCCGCACTGGAGGTCCTCTTCGCCGCCCCAGCCCCCCGCGTGGCGTTCCTGGGAGACATGCTGGAGCTCGGCGACCGCGAGGCGCCGGAGCATCGCGCAATGGGCCACGCCAGCCTCGGACTCGACCTGGTGGTGGGCGTGGGGCGCGCCAGCGCGCTCATGAAGGAGACCAACCCGCAGGCGCGCTGGGCGCACGACGCCCTGGCCGCCGCCGCTTTCCTGGACGAGGTGCCGGAGGGCGCCACGGTGCTCGTGAAGGGCTCCCGCGGCGTGGGGCTCGAACGGCTGATCGCTAAGCTCGAGGAGCGCCTCGTCAGCGGCGCCAGGTACCACGCGTGAGCGGCCCCCTGTACGGAGCACTGTTCGGGGCCCTCTTCGGCCTGCTCCTCACCGGCACGTTCGTGCAGCTAGCTAAGCGCATGGGCTGGGGTAAGAGCATCCGCGCCGCCGGACCCGAGAGCCACCTCAGCAAGGCCGGCACCCCCACCATGGGCGGCGTGGCCTTCCTGCTGGCCGCGGTGCTGGCCTGGCTGCTCACCTCCAGGGACCTGATGACCGACCTGCCGGTGGTGCTGCTAGTGCTGGCCACGGGGGCGCTCGGCCTCCTGGACGACGCCCTGGCGCTGCAACGCAAGCGCGCCAAGGCGCTAGGTCTAGAGGAGGGCACGGGCCTGCTGGCCCGCTACCGGCTGCTGGGGCAAGGCGCCGTAGCGCTGGCGTTCTCCGTGTGGGTCTGGCAGAGCGGCCACACCCTTTTCGGTCCCGCCTGGCTCGACCTGCCGGCCTACGTGCTGATCATCGTGGGCGCCATCAACGCCTTCAACTTCACCGACGGGCTCGACGGCATGGCTGGCGGCGTGGCCGCCATCGTGCTGGTGTTCTTCCTCGCCTCGCCGTTCGCTGGCGCGCTCCTCGGGGCGCTGCTGGGCTTCCTCTGGTTCAACGCACACCCCGCGCGCCTCTTCATGGGCGGGGTGGGCTCCGAGGCGCTCGGCGCCGCCGCCGCCGGCCTAGCTATAACGCAGGGCGCCGTCTGGTACCTGCCCCTAGTGGCGCTCATGCCCATGCTGGCCGTGCTGTCGGTCATCCTGCAGGTCGGTTACTTCAAGGCCACCGGCGGCAAGCGCCTCTTCCGCATGACCCCCCTGCACCACCACTTCGAGCTCTCCGGCTGGCCCGAGACGCGCATAGTGCAGCGCTACTACCTGGTGACGGCCGTGGCGCTAACCGCGGCACTCCTGTTCCGGGGCGGCGCGTGAGCCAGGCCGCCCCCACCGGCACCGCGACCACCGCTGCCAGCTTGTTCGTGTACGGGCTGGGGCGCAGTGGACTGGCGGTGGTAGAGAGGGCGCGGCAGCAAGGCACGCCCGTGACCTTCTTCGAGGCGCGCGCGGACGGCCCGGACGTGGCCGCGGCGGTGACCCTCGGCGCCCGCCGCGTGGCCGATCTGCCCGCCTGGCTGTCAGCCCGCCGGGCGCACACGGCCGCAGCTCTGCTGGTCGTGGCCGCCCCGGGCGTGCGGATAGACCACCCAGACCTGGAACTTTTCCGGCAAGCGGGCGCCGAAGTCATCGGCGAGGTCGAGTGGGTCTGGCGTCAGGTGCCAGGCACGTACGTAGCCATCACCGGCACCGCCGGCAAGGGCAGCGTCACGCGCTGGTGCGGCGACACGCTGTTAGCGGCCGGCCATGAGGTAGAGGTGGGCGGCAACATCGTTCCCGCCCTGGCCGCCGTAGCGCGCCCCGGCGCCGTGCACGTGGTGGAGATGTCGTCGTTCCAGCTCGAACGCTGCCCCACCTTCAGACCCGACGTGGCCGTGGTGCTCAACCTGGGCGAGGACCACATAGACCGCCACGGCAGCGTGGCCGCCTACCACCAGGCCAAGAAGAACCTGCTCGCCAACCTGGGCGCGGGCAGCACACTGGTGCTGAACGTGGACGACCCGGTGCTGGCCGGCTGGGCAGCGGAAGCCGAGGCGCGCCATGTGAAGGTGCTGCGCTTCTCGCTCCGTGGCCCCGCCGACGCGCACCTGGCGCAGGACGGTCACCTCTACCTGCACGGTCAGCCCCTGCTGGAACGCGGCGAGCTGCGTGTGCAGGGCGACCACCAGGTGGCCAACGCCCTGGCCACTGCGCTGGCCACCAGCGCCAGCGGCGCCACGCCCGAGCAGGTCAGGGCGGGCCTGCGCGCTTTCGAGGGGCTGCCGGGCCGCTACTCGTACGCCGGCAGCGTGGGCGCCGTCACGTTCCTGGAGGACTCCATCGCTACCCGGCCCCTGGCCGTGGCAGCGGCGCTGCAAGCCACGCCCAGGCCGCTCGTGTGGCTAGCGGGCGGGCAGGCTAAGGGCGCCAACCTCACGGACCTGAGCCCCTTGGTGGCCGACAAGGTGGACCTGCTCATCACCTTCGGCCACAGCGGGCCCGAGTTCGCCCTCGCCTACGCCGGCCTGACACGCGTTGAGAGCGTTGCCGAACCCACTGGCGCCGCCACCATGCGCACGCTGGTCCAGCGCGCCCTCGCCTACCTGAATGGGCAGCACGGCGGCAGCGGCAACGTGCTGCTGGCGCCGCTCGCCACCTCGTTCGATCAGTTCGCCGATTACGAGGCGCGCGGGCAGGCGTTCCGCGCAGCCGTTGAAGCGGCCAGCTTGGCGGCCGGCGCGGCCCCGCAGCCAGCCGGCGCGCCTGGTTCGGACCCGCACTCAAGCGGCACCCCCGCGCCTAAGGCCCCTCAGGAAGCGGAGCGCGCCTAGATGGACCGCCGGCTGCTCACCATCCAGATCATGCTGGGCGTGCTCGGCGTGGTGGGGGTGGCGACCGCCGCGCCCGGCTCGAGCCTCGAGCAGCTCTTCCGCGTGCTGACCGCGCTGCTCATCACCTTCTTCGTGGCCCGCCTCAACGAACGCACGGTCGTCAAGCTCAGCCCGTTCGTGTTCGTGTTCCTGGTGGCCATGCTGATCCTGGTGTTCATCAAAGGCGAGTCGCCCACCGGCTCCGACAGCAAGCGCTGGCTCATCATCTTCGGCGTCAGTTTCCAGCCTTCCGAGTTCATGAAGGTCAGCGTCATCGCTTACTTGGCCGCGTTCTTCCACAACCACCTGGGCAACTGGCACATCTGGCGCCCCATGGTGGTCATCGGCATAGCTGCGGCGCTGGTGGTGGTGCAGCCCGACGTCAGCACCGCCGCGTTCATCTTCCTGCTGGCGCTGGCCATAATGGTCGCCGCCGGCGCGACCCTGGTGCGCATACTGTCTATCTCGCTGGCCGCGGCGCTCGTGGCGGGCCTGGTGGTCATGCCGTTCCTGGGCGAGTACCAGTACTGGGGCAACCGCATAGCCGGTTTCTTCGACATGTGGGGCGCTCAAGAGCAGACCGCGGACCTGAGCTACCAGGCCAGCGTGGCCGAGACCGCCGTGCAGCGCGGCGGCCTCATAGGCATAGGCGCGGGCCGCCCCGTGCGCGTGCCGGAAGCCGACACGGACTTCATAGCCGTGGCGCTGCACCAGGCGCTGGGGTTCATAGGCATCGCGTCGCTACTGCTGCTGTACGGCTTATTGGCTGTTGAGGGGCTCCGCATAGCCCGGAGTGTCACGGGCCCCGCCACGCTGCTAGCGGCGGGCGCCACCACCTACGTGGTGGCGCAGGCGGGCCTCAACCTGCTGGTGGCGTCCGGCATGGCGCCCGTAACGGGCATACCGCTACCGGGCGTCAGTTACGGCCTCAACTCCATGTTCTCGGTGGCTATAGCCTTCGGCTTCCTGCACCTGGCCGCGCGGCAGGGCCGCATGCAAGCGCTAGGCGCGGAGCCGGCGGCGGGGGCACGCTGATGGCCACTGCCAGCAGCGCACCTCGCTTCCTGTTCGCCACGGGCGGCACCGGCGGGCACATCTACCCCGCCCTGGCGGTGGCGCAGGAGGCGCAGCGGGCGGGCGCGCACGTGCGCTTCATGGGCCAGCAGGGCGGCATGGAGGAACGACTAATACCCGAAGCAGGTTTCGAGTTCCACGGCGTGTCGGCCGGCAAGTGGGACCGCAGCGCGCCCGACCCACGCCAGGCCGTGCGCGCCGTGCAGGGCTTGTGGGGCGCTGTGAGCAACGTGCGGCGTAACAAGCCCGACCTGGTCGTGGGGTTCGGCGGCTTCGCGTCGTTCCCGGGTTGCGTGGCGGCCGTGACCAACCGCGTGCCGCTCGTGCTGCAGGAGGGCAACGCCTTCCCCAGCCGCGTGAACCGCTGGTTCGCGCCCCGCGCGCGGCTCGTCATCAGCACGCACGCCGAGGCGCTCGCGCACCTGCGGGCGCGCCGCACGGAGGTCATCCCCTTCCCCATCCGCGAAGCGCGCCTGGACCGGCACGAGGCGCGGGCCCGGCTCGGGCTACCGCAGGAGGCCGTGGTCACGCTGGTCATGGGCGGCTCGCAAGGCTCGCTCGTGCTCAACCGGGCGGTACCGGCCGCGTTCGAGCAACTGAGCCCGGCCCAGCGGCCGGTAGTCCTCCATAGTTCCGGCCCGCGCTGGCAGGAGGAACTCACCGCGCGCGTGAAGGAACACGCCGACTACCACGTGCGTGGTTACGTTGACGCTGTGGCGGCCTGGTCCGCCGCCGACCTGGCCATCACGCGGGCTGGGGTCGGCACGCTCTCGGAGGCAGCGTTCCACGGCGTGCCGCTGCTGATGGTGCCGCTGCCCACCGCAGCTGAAAACCACCAGTTGCATAACGCCCAAGCCGTCGCCACGGCCGGCGCGGGGCTGGTGCTGGAGGAGCGCGAGCTAACAGAGCGCCCTGAGCGTCTGGCCGAAGTATGGTTGGCAGCGCTCGAGCCCGAGTGGCGCCACGGCGCCCGCAGCGCGGCACGGGCCAGATCGCCCGAGGGGGCGGCGGCGCGGATCTACACCGCGTTGAGAGGAGAGTTAGGCACATGAGCACTATCCATTTCGTGGGCGTAGGCGGGGTCAGCATGCAGGCGCTGGCGCTGTGGTGCCGTCACGAAGGGTTCGAGGTCAGCGGCTGCGACAACGGCACCTTCGACGCCGCGCGCCTCACGCGCGCAGGCGTAAAGGTTTGTGCCGGTCACGACCCCGCGCACGTTCACGGTGCGGACCTCGTGGTGCACAGCATGGCCGTGCCCGCCAACCACCCCGAGCTGGTGGCGGCGCGCCAGAACGGCGCGCGGGTGCTGCGCCGCATAGAACTACTGGGCGAACTGTTCGGCCGCCGCCGCGCCATAGGCATCAGCGGCACGCACGGTAAGAGCACCACCACCGGCATGGCCGCCACGCTGCTGCTGGCGCTCGACCCGGACAGCTCCGTACAGCTAGGCGCCTCCCTCCCCGCCATCGAGGGTGGCTACCGCTACGGCACGGGCGAATGGCTGGTGGCCGAAGTCGACGAGTCCGACCCTGGCTTCGCCCAGCTGCGCTCCAGCGTGGCCGTGCTGACCAACCTAGACGACGACCACGTGGCCGGCGATTACGACGAGCGCCGCAACTACTACGGCAGTTACGACGAACTGAAAGCCGCCGCCCTGACCTTCGCCGAGCAGGGCGAGCGCCTGGTCTACTGCCACGACTGGCAGACCCTGCGCGAGCTGGTCGGCCACCACCCGCAGGCCGTGAGTTACGGCCAGGACGCTGCCGCCGACTACCACGTGAGCCAGGTGCAGCTGGGCGAGCAGGGCAGCAGCTTCGCGCTTGAAGGGCCGGGCCTGCCCGCCTTCCCCGTCACTCTCTCTGTTCCGGGTCGCCACAACGTCATGAACGCCGCGGGCGCCATAGCCGCCGTGCACCAAGCGGGTTACGACCCGCGGCCCGCCGTGCCCGCCCTCGAGAAGTTCTTAGGGGTGGGGCGCCGCTGGCAGATCTGGGGCGAGCGTCAGGGCGCGCTGATCGTGGACGATTACGCGCACCACCCCACCGAGGTGGCCGCCATCCTGGAGGCAGCCCGCGGCACCGGCCGGCGCGTGCGGGCGGTGCTGCAGCCGCACCGCTGGATACGCACAGCGCGGCAGTGGCCCGAGCTGGCCGCCGCCGCCAGCGCCGCGGACGAGGTGCTGGTGCTCGACATCTACGCCGCGGGCGAGAGCCCCATCCCGAACGTCTCCCCCGCCCTGATCGTCAACCGCCTGAAGGAGCAGGGCGTGGAGGCCCGCGCCGCTAACCTCGAGTCGGCCACCGACTACTTGGAGAGCAGCCTGGCTCAGAACGACCTGGTCATCACCCTGGGCGCTGGCGACGTGTGGCGCGTAGCCGCCGCGCTGGCGGGCGTGGGCCAGGACGGCGTGCAGGCAGGCGGAGGCGATGGCCAAGGTTAGGCAAGTCGAGCTGAAGGCGTTCACGACCCTGAAGGTCGGCGGCCCCGCCGAACTGTGGGAGGTGGACGACGAGGCCGACCTGAGGGAAGCGACCGCCGAGCCGTACCGCGTGATAGGCGCCGGCTCCAACCTGCTGGTGGCGGACGAGGGCGTGTGCGACCGCGTCATCCGCCTGGGCCGCCCCTTCAACGACATGGCTAGCTTCGGTGACCGCGCCGACCTGTGGCTGGGCGCCGCTACGCCGCTGCCGGGGCTCGTGCGCCGCGCGCAGCGCGCCGGCCTGTCGGGCCTCGAGGGCCTGCTGGGGGTGCCCGCCGTGGTGGGCGGCGCGGTGGCCATGAACGCCGGCACGCGCTTCGGCGAGATGTCGGACACGCTGCAGGAGGTGGAGCTGTTCGTGAACGGCGGCCTGGAGCGCGTGCCGGCAGAGGCGCTGAACCTCGCCTACCGGCACGCGGAGCTGCCCGCCGGCGCGGTGATCACGCGCGTGCGGCTCAAGTTCACCCCCTCCACCCCCGAGCAGGTGCAAACGGCCATGGACGCGGTCGACGCAGCGCGAGCGGGTCAGCCCAAGGTGAAGTCGGCTGGCTGCGCCTTCAAGAACCCGGCGGGCGACTCGGCGGGCAGGATCATCGACCAAGCCGGCCTGAAGGGGCTGCGCGTGGGCGACGCCATGGTGGCTCACGAGCACGGCAACTTCGTGCTGAACCTGGGCGCCGCCACCAGCGCCGACGTGGAGGAGCTCCTCGCGCAGGTGCAGGCGCGCGTGCCGGTGCCTCTTCAGATGGAGTGGCGCCGCTGGGGCTGCTGACGTGCCACAGTTAGGAGAGATTTAGGTCGCCCGGCCGCTGAGCATGGCCGGGCGCGGAAGTGACGGGAAGCTGAAGTGAGAGTCGCGGGGCTGGTGCTGCTGTTCGTCCTCGGTGTGGGGGTGGTCGTGAGCCTCTTCTACCCGAAGGTGGAGTTCGTGACCGTGGAGGGCGCCCGCCACCACAGCCCCGCAGCCGTGGCGCAGCTGGCGAAAGTGCACGTGGGCGACGCGTTCCTGTGGGTCACGCGCGGCCGCATCAAGGGCCTCAGCCAGGACCCGTGGGTGCTGAACGCCGTGGTGGTGCGCGACTGGCCGAACCACATCTACATAGCCGTCCGGGAGCGCGAACCCGCCCTGACTGACGGCGTGAACACCTGGGCCGACGATGGTACAGTCCTTCACGGCGCAACGGCCGGCGAGACCGGCGAACTGCCCCGCCTGGAAGGCTGGGGCGAGCCGCGCACAGGGGAAGCGCTCGAACTACTGAGGCTGCTGAAGCCGTTCGGTGTTCGGGTGATAAGCTACTCGCCAGAAGGATTCGAGATTCTCTTGGACGACAGTGAGCTTTTCACACCTGATGCACAGGCTCTGCGCCAGCAGTGGTCGGCTTTCGTTAGCCACCGCGGCGGCCGCATAGCGGTCTATCCATGGGGAGTGAGCAGGGCTAATGAGTGACGAACGAATCATCGTTGGGCTCGACATCGGGACCACGAAGATCTGCACAGTGATCGGCGAGGTCGCCTCCGACGGCGTGCTCGACATCATCGGCGAGGGCACCGTGCCCTCCGACGGGCTACGCAAGGGCGTGGTGGTGAACTTAGAACGCACCATAGCGGCAGTGCGGCAATCGGTAGCGGCGGCGCAGCGCGTGGCTGGGGTGGACGTCAGCTCCGCCTGGGTCGGCGTGGCCGGCAGCCACCTGAAAGCCCTCACCAGCCACGGCATGTCGGCCATCCGGCGCGGTTACGACGTGACCCGCACCGACGTGGAGCGCACCATAGAGAACGCCCGGGCCGTGCCCATGGAAGCCAACATGGAGATCCTCCACGTCATCCCGCAGGAGTACGTGGTCGACGGTAACGACGGCATCAAGGACCCCATCGGCATGTCCGGGGTGCGCCTCGAGGTCGACGTGCATATCGTGGCGGGCGCTCAGGGGCCCCTCCAGAACCTGCGCCGCTGCGCCACGGACGCCGACATCATGGTCGACGGCATGGTCGTGCAGGCGCTCGCCTCCGGCCTGGCCGTGCTGAACCACGGCGAGCAGGAACTGACCACCTTGCTTATCGATATCGGCGGCGGCACCACCGACGTCGGCGTCTTCCGCCGCGGCACGCTGGCGCACTCCGCCGTCATCCCCTTAGGCGGCGATCACATCACTCAGGACATCAGCCAGCTCTTGCGCATACCGCCCGACGAGGCGGAGCGCGTGAAGCGCCGTTACGGCGTGGCCCTGCCCGAGCTGGCGGACCGCGACGTTGAGCTCGAGGTCGCCAACCCCAACTACACCGCCTCCATCTCCACCTTCGAGCTGGCGCAGGTCATCAAACCGCGCGTGGTCGAGATCCTCGACTTCGTGCGGCGCGACATCGAGCAGCGCATGGGCGCGCTGGAGCTGCTGGCCGGCAACGTGGTCATCACCGGCGGCGCGTCGCTCATGCCGGGTGTGGAGCAGGTAGCCAACGAGCGCTTCCGCCTGCCCGTCCGCATAGGCAAACCCGACGGGGTGTCGGGTCTCGCCGACGTGGTAGCCAGCCCTGCCCACGCCACCGCTGTGGGCTTGGTACGTTACGGCATGGCGCACGGTCAAGGGTCTGGCGCCGTGAGCCGCAGGGAGGGGCGGCGCCCGGTGACAGCGGATGACGCTGGCATCTTCGGCCGGATTA
>JBBAFX010000074.1:0-9977 GCA_041655195.1 Trueperaceae bacterium | reverse complement strand
CCGTGAGGTGGTGGCGGAAGCGGCGCGGGCCGCCGGCGTGGACGTGCAGGTGCTGGCCGACCAGGGCCACGCGCTGGATCATCCCGTGCCGCTGGCGTTCCCAGAGGGGCGTTACCTGAAGTTCATGGTGCTCAGGGTGCTCTGAACGGCGCCGGCGCGCGGGCGTTCGGGCCGCCGCTCGAGACCCCGCACCGGTCAGCCCCCGCGTTCAGCTCCGGCGCTCAGGCCCCGGCCAAGCGCTCCTCAAGCCAGTCGAGTATGGCCGCGCGGTAAGCCTGCGGCACACCGCTGCCTTGCGCGTCGTGGTGCAGCTCGTGGAAGCCGCCCTCCTGTTCCAGCAGCGTCACGCGTTCGCTGGCGGCCGCCAGTTGCCGGCTGCCGGCCACGTCGGCCACCTGATCGCCGGAGCCGTGCAGCACCAGCGTGTCGACCTGCAGGGCGCCGGCCAGCCGTAACAGCTCGGCGCCCTGCTGGAGCATGGTGGCGCCCGCGTCGGCGCGCACCCCGCCGTGATAGATGAGCGGGTCGGCGGCGTAACGCGCTATCTCGTTGGGCTCCCGGGAGATGGCCTCGGCTGGCACGCGGGTGGTGGGCACGCTCGGGAAGAGGTTGCGGAGGATGGGCGCGGCGCCCGTTATGACCGCGGGCCGTTTGACGGCGTCCACCAGGAAGGGCGAGCTGAGGACCAGACCGTCCAGCCGCTCGGGGTGCTCGAGGGCGTAGCGCAGCGCCATGGCGCCACCCATGCTGTGCCCGAACACGAAGTTGGGCACCGTTCCGGATTCCTCGCGGGCGTGCATCTGCAGAGCGGCTAGGTCGGCTATGGCGGGCTCGAAGCCGTCCACCGAACCACGGACCGCGCCCGGGCTGTTGCCGTGGTTGCGCTGGTCGAAGGCCCACACGTCGAAGCCGGCGGCCGCGGCGGCCCGCGCCAGCCCCTCGTGGCGTGCGGCGTGCTCGGCGTAGCCGTGCAGCATGAGGAGGGTGGCCCGCGCTTGCCCGTCAGCAGCGCGCCAGCAGTAGCCGGCGAGCTGCTCGCCGTCGTAGCAGGTCAGTACGAACGGTTCGCTGTTGGGGGCGGCGCCCGGCCGCGCGTCCGGTACCAGGTCGTTCATCGTGTGCCGATGGTAGCAGGCTCAGGCGCTATAGCCCGGGTCAGAGGCCGTTACGGGCGTAGATGTCTTCCACGTGCCGCAGGTACCAGGCCGGGTCGAAGGCGTCCGCCAGTTGCTCGGCGCTGAGCGGGTTGGCGGCGTCAGCAGCCACCAGCTCGCGCAGGTGCTGGCCCGTGTTCCACGCCTCCAGGCTGTTGCGCTGCACCAGCTCGTACGCCGCCTCGCGGCTGAGCCCAGCCCCGATGAGCATGTGCAGCAGGCGCTGCGAGTAAACGAGGCCGTGCAGCGCGTTCAGGTTCTTCAGCATGCGCTCGTCGTTGACCACCAGGTTCTTAAGCACCCGCGTCAGACGGCGCGTGGCGTAGCTGGCGAGGGTAGTGCTGTCTGGCAGTATGACGCGCTCCACGGAGGAGTGGCTGAGGTCGCGCTCGTGCCAGAGCGCCACGTTCTCCAGCGCCGCGTGCAGGTTGGCGCGCAGCAGGCGCGCTACGCCCGTGAGGTTCTCGGCGGCTATGGGGTTCTTCTTGTGCGGCATGGAGCTGGAGCCGGTCTGACCGGCCGCGAACCCCTCCTGCGCCTCGCGCACCTCGCTGCGCTGAAGGTGGCGGATCTCCACCGCCACTCGCTCTATGGAGGTGCCCAGTATGGCCAGGGCGCTCATGAGTTCGGCGTGGCGGTCGCGCGCCACCGTCTGGTTGGTGACCGGGTCGGGCGTCAGGCCGAGGCTCCTCGCCACCGCCGCCTCTACGGCGTGCGGCAGGTGCGCGTAGGTTCCGACAGAGCCCGACAGCATGGCCACGCCGATGCTCGCCCTGGCGGCGGTCAGGCGCTGCTGGTCACGCAGCAGGGCAGCCCTGAAGTTGAGGAACTTGAGGCCGAAGGTGGTGGGTTCGGCGTGCACACCGTGCGTGCGGCCCACCGTGGGCGTGTGCCGGTGGCGCAGCGCGAGGTCGGTGACGACCTGCAGCAGCCTGGCTAAGTCCGTGAGGATCAGGTCGAGCGCCCGCACCAGCAGCACGTTCTGGGCGGTGTCGACCACGTCCGTGCTGGTCAGGCCGTAGTGGATGTAACGGGCCGGCTCCCCGAAGCGCTCGGTCAGGGCGCGGGTGAACGCCACCACGTCGTGGCGGGTGGTGGCCTCGAGCTCGTCGACGCGGGCGGCGAACGCGTCGTCTAGCGGCTGGGCCGCGGCCGCTTTAAGGAGAGCGGCGCTAACGCCCGGCGGCACCTCCCCCAACTGCTCGTAGGCTGCGGTGGCTGCCAGTTCGACCTCGAGCCAGGTGCGGTACTTGCTCGCCTGACTCCATAGTGCCGACATCTCCGGGGTGCTGTAGCGCTCCAGCATGCTGCGGACGCTACCACGCCGCACGCCGCTCCCAGACGGCTCTCCTCCGGGTGCCGGCGGTTCCGGCGCCAGGCGGACGCGCCCACACCAGGCGGGCCTGGTAACGAGCCGCGTAAAGCTGGGTTCGTGCCGCCCACCGCGGCACGAAGTGGCTCTGGAATGGTAGAATCCTCTGTCAGGCCGCCGACCGGCGAGGGTCAGTTCGCAGTGTCGACGAGGGCCGCAACCGCACGAGCTTCACGGCGTTACAGCCGCCAGAGCTACCGGCTCCTCAGCCAGGGAGCCTACACCGTGTTGCGCTGCCTTCCCCCACGCGGTCGGCTGTGGAGGTCACCTTGAACGAAGGTCAGGTAGTACCCGTCCAGATTACGGACGAGATCAAAACGAGTTTCATCAACTACGCCATGTCGGTCATCGTCTCGCGCGCGTTGCCCGACGTGCGCGACGGCCTGAAGCCGGTGCAGAGGCGCATCCTCTACGCCATGAACCAGATGGGCCTCGCCAGCAACCGCAAGCACAGCAAGAGCGCGGGCGTGGTGGGCGAGGTCATCGGTAAGTACCACCCGCACGGCGACTCCGCCATTTACGACGCCATGGTGCGCCTGGCGCAGGACTGGAACCTGCGCTACCGCCTGGTCGACGGGCAGGGCAACTTCGGTTCCATCGACGGCGACCCCGCCGCCGCCTACCGGTACACGGAGGCGCGGCTAACCAACGTGGCTGAGGCCATGCTGGCCGACATCGATAAGGAGACCGTCGACTTCCGCGACAACTTCGACGGCACCATGCAGGAACCCACGGTGCTGCCGGCCGCCGTGCCGAACCTGGTGGTCAACGGGGCCGCCGGCATCGCTGTAGGCATGGCGTGCAACCTGGCGCCCCACAACCTGAGCGAAACGGTCGACGCGCTGGTGGCGCTGCTCGAGAACCCCGAGCTGACGATAGACGAGCTCATGCAGCACATGCAGGGCCCCGACTTCCCCACGGGCGGCATCATCGGCCGCGACGGCATTAGGCAGGCGTTCGAAACCGGTCGCGGCTCCATCCGCATGCGCGCCCGCGCTCATTTCGATGAGCACAACGGCCGCAACATCATCGTCGTTACCGAGATCCCGTACCAGGTCAACAAGACGTCGCTCATCCAGACCGTGGCGCAGCTCGTGCGCGAGAAGAAGATCGAAGACATCAGCAACATCCGCGACGAGTCCGACCGTCACGGCATGCGTATCGTCTTCGAACTGAAGCGCGGCGCCAACGCCGAGGTGGTGCTGCACCAGCTGTACAAGTTCAGTCAGCTGCAGAGCACCTTCTCCGTGAACAACATCGTCATCGTCGACAACGCCCCGCGCCTCCTCTCCATGCTGGAGATGCTGCGCTACTTCCTCCTGCACCGCGCGGACGTCATCCGCCGGCGCTCCGAGTTCGAGCTGCGTAAGGCGCGCGAGCGGGCGCACATCCTCGAGGGTTACCTCATTGCGCTCGACGACCTCGACGCCGTCATAGCGCTCATCCGCAGCTCTAAGGACGGCCCGGAAGCCAAGGCGGGCCTCATGCGCGAGTTCGGCCTGTCCGACCTGCAAGCGCAGGCCGTGCTAGACATGCGCCTGCAGCGCCTCACCGGCCTGGAACGCGAGAAGATCCAGGAGGAGTACCGCGAGCTGCAGGAAGAGATCGCCAGGCTCGAGCTCATCCTCTCGGACGACACCGAGCTGAAGCGCGTTATCCGCACCGAGCTGCTGGCCGAGAAGAAGGACTTCGGCGACCCGCGCCGTACCGCCATCACGGACCTCTCCGACGACATCACCAAGGAAGACCTGATAGCCGAAGAGGCCATGGTGGTCACGCTCACCAACGGCGGTTACATCAAGCGCACGGCCCTCACCAGCTACCGCACGCAGGCGCGCGGCGGGCGTGGCTCCAAGAGCCAGAACGTGAAGGACGACGACTTCAACACGCAGCTGCTGGTGGGCAGCACGCACGACTACCTGCTGTTCTTCACTGACCGCGGGCGCGTGTACCGCGAGAAGATCTACGACCTGCCCGAGCTCGAGCGCAACGCGCGCGGTAGCCACATCAGCAACATCCTGCCCCTCAAGGAGGGCGAGCAGGTGCAGACGGTGCTGTCCGTGCGGAGCCTCGACATGGACGGCTACTTCGTCTTCGCCACGCGTAACGGGCTCATCAAGCGCACCCTCATCCGCGACTACATCAACATCACGTCCGCGGGCCTGGCGGCCATCAACCTGCTCGAGAACGACGTCCTGGTGGCCGTCCGCATAACGGACGGCAGCGCCGACGTGGTGCTCGGCACGCTCCACGGTCAGGCCATCCGCTTCGCCGAGGACGACGCGCGCGACACGGGCCGCGCCACGCAGGGGGTCATAGGCATCCGCCTCCGCAAGGGCGACGAGGTGGTCAGCCTAGCCGTCATCGACGCCGCCGAGAAGGAGGGCGCCGAACTGCTGAGCCTCACCGAGTTCGGTCTGGGTAAGCGCACCAACCTTGCCGAGTTCCCGCTGCAGGGGCGCGGCGGCCAGGGCGTCATAGGTCACCGCCTCACCGATAAGACCGGCAACATGGTCACCCTCACCCCCGTGCAGGGGAACGAGGAGCTACTCATGCTCACCAACAACGGCATCGTCATCCGCACCACCGTTGCCGACGTGCGCAGCTACGGCCGCTCCACCCAGGGCGTGAACGTCATGCGCGTCTCTGAAGACGACCGCGCGGTCGCCGCCATGGTGTTACCCAGCGAAGAGGAGCTCGACAAGATCGAAGGTTGAGCCGAGCCCCGGCGGGGCTGCACACGTTAGGCCCGGGAGCGGGCACCGCGGTATATTGCCGGGGTGCCCGCTCCCATCTGGTTGGACTGCGATCCTGGACACGACGACGTGCTGGCCATCTTCCTGGCCGCGCACGCCGCTGAACTGGTAGGCGTCAGCGCCGTCAGCGGCAACGCCCCACTGAGATACACGCTGCGTAACGCCCTACTGGCGTGCCAGCTGGCGCAAGTGAACGTGCCCGTGCACGCCGGCGCCGCCAAACCCTTAACGCGCCCCGCCAAGCACGCCGCCCACATCCACGGCGCGGACGGCTTGGGCGGCCCCGAACTGCCGGAACTACGGCGCCAGGCCGACGCCAAGCCCGCGGTGCGCGCACTGCTTGACGCCGCGGAAGCGCGCGACGACCTGAACCTGGTGGCCGTGGGGCCCCTCACCAACGTGGGACTGGCGCTAGCGCTGGAACCTGACCTCGCCACGCGGCTTAAGAGCATCAGCGTCATGGGCGGCGCCACCACGGTGGGTAACGTCACCGCCACCGCCGAGTTCAACATCTGGGCGGACCCGGAGGCGGCGGCCATCGTCTTCAGCTCCGGCGCTAACGTCATCATGGCCGACCTCGACCTCACGCACCAGTTCCTCATCGACCGCAAGCGCGTAGGCGAAGTGCGCGCCCTGGGCGGCACCGTTGCCCGCTTCGCCGCCGACCTGCTGGGGTTCTTCGTGGACGCTTACGAGCAGACCTACGCCGAAGCCATCGGCCCGCTGCACGACCCCTGCTCCGTGCTGGCCGTGACCCATCCGCACCTGTTCGAGTCCGTAAGCCGGCACGTGGCGGTGGAGCAGTACGGCGAGCTCACGCGCGGCATGACCGTGGTGGACGGCCGTACCGGTGGCATGCCCAAGGCGCCCAACACGCAGGTGCTCACGCGCATAGACGACGCCGGCGCGTTCGCTGCGCTGGTGGAGGCCCTGGGGGCGCTACCGTGACCGCGGCCCGCGCGGCCGGCAGACGCGGCGCGGACGCCGCCGCCTCCACGGCGGTGGTCGAGTTCCGGCACGTGACCAAGACGTACTCGCGCACGCACACGCACGCGCTCAAGAACGTCGATTTCCGCGTCGATAAGGGCGAGTTCGTGTACCTGACCGGTCACTCCGGCGCGGGCAAGTCGACCCTTCTCAACCTCATGCTGCGCCGCATAGTGCCCACCGAAGGCAGCGTGCTGGTGAACGGTTTCGACGTGGCGCGCATCCGCGAGGGGCGCCTGCCGCAGTTCCGGCGCAGCATCGGCATGGTCTTCCAGGACCACCGCCTGCTCGACAACCTCTCCGCCATCGAGAACCTCATGTTCGCCCTCCGCGCCGTGGGCGCCCGCGGCAACTTAGAGCAGCGCGCCATGCAGGTGCTGCGGCAGGTGGGTTTGGCTCACAAGCGCAAGGCCTTCCCCATCGAGCTGAGCCTGGGCGAGCAGCAGCGCGTAGCCATAGGTCGCGCCATGGTCACCGACGCGCCCCTGCTGCTCACGGACGAACCCACGGGCAACCTCGACCCCGACACTGCCACCGAGATCCTGGAGCTGCTGAACGACATCAACCTGCGCGGCACCACCGTGGTGGTGGCCACGCACGCGCGGGACCTGGTGGACCGCTACAAACGCCGCACGCTGGTGCTGCGTAACGGCGAGCTCGTGCGCGACGACGCGCAGGGCGGCTACTCGCTCTAACTGTCTTTCAGTGGGATAGCCCAACCGAGTAAGGGCTCAACGCTCGCGCGAGCGTTTACGTGAAGGTCCTCAGAGCTGCATGACGCGGTAATCCAGCCGGTCCTCGTCCAGGATCATCTCCAGGAACTGCAGTTGGCCCAGGGCGTCGATCATGGCGAAGCCGTTATCGCGGTCTAAGTAGATGCCTTCCTTCATGACCGTGTGACCGTAAACCCCGAAGCGGTGCCCCGCCTGCCGCACCAGCTCGGGCTTGTTGAACCACCACGTCTTGGTGTCGGGGTCGTGATAGAAGAAATCGTCGAACACCTGCATTCCCGGTAGCGGGCCGGCGTGAGCGAACTGCACGCCGTGGAACACCACCTCGCGCGGCATGCTTTCGAACCACGCCCTCAGGTCGTCAGGTAACGGCGTGCCGCCCTTGCTCTCGTCGAACTCGGCGTGGTCGAGCCCACCGCGCGTAGAGAGCTGGTAGCGGTGGTCCGCAGCCGACTCGTCATGGTTGCCGAGGATGACCTGCACGTTGCCGTTCGCCTGATCCACGAAACGCTTGAAGCGGTACAGCTCGCGGATCTGCGCCTTAGCGGCGCGCCTTAAGTGGTCGGTGTCCGTAGAGTCGTACGGCTCGGCGCCCACGGCGTTAGCGTAAGCGCGTTCGTCCTTGTAATGCACGAGGTCACCCACGCAGACCACCTGGTAACGGCCCTCCGTTACGGCCGGGGTGGGCTCCAACGTGGGTGTTGCGGCGGCGGCTGCCTTCAGAACGCGCCACAGTTCGGGCCACTGCCCGTGCACGTCGCCTATGGCTATTACCTTTATCATCCGCGCACCCTCATAAGCCGGCCTCCTGCTTGAGGAGCGCGCGCAGGCGCCCGTACAGTTCACGAGCCTGCTCAGCGGTGCCGCCATGGTGCGTGGCCACGAGCCTGGCGGCCTCCTTACCGAGCCCTTCGGCCTTGAGCCTGTCGATGAGCCGTTCGATCATGGCCAGCGCCTCGCTAGAGGCCTGGCGGTCAGCCTGCTGGTCAGCCTGCTGGTCCGCCTGGCGGTCAGCCTGGCGGTCCGCGTCGGCGGCGTGTTCGCTCTGAGGGTGCTCGCGTGCTGGTGCGGCGGCCAGGTCGCCAAACGGGGTGGCAGCCACCTCGGCGGGTACGGGCTCCGGCTCGTACAGGGGTTCGCCGGCTTCAGGGTCGTAATCCACCCAGTAGCTCTCGTGGTGCGGTGCCACGGCCGGCGCCACGCCGAACTGCCGGGCGCAGCGCGCGAACGCGAGGTCCGCCAGGCGTTCCAGCCCGACACCTGCCACGCTGCCCGCCACGGCGGAGCGGGTGGTACCGCCAACGGTGAGGGAACAGACGAGGCCAGCCGCACCAACGCCGGAAAGCGAGTACGACCAGCCGCTCAACTCCAGATGTGCGTCCAGGCGAGCTTTCACGGCGTCAGGAGACCACGCCGGCTCGACGCGTGCGCGAGCACCGCCAGGTTCGATCTCGGCGACGATCCACGCGAGGGCCTCTGGAGAGAACGGTGAAGTGAGACGGGCCCACACTTCATGCTGCACCCCCGCACTATACCAACGGTGAAGACACGCTAAAGGCGAACAATCCCATCCCTGGCCACTCCCCCGGAGGGGGGATGCCGGCCGGCCGCGAGGGCGCTTGTCGGGGCAAGCGAGGCGCAGGCGCCGCGGGGCCACGGCGGCAGCCGTGCCGAGCAGGACGGGGCCGGTACGGTAATGTGAACTCATGTTCGAGAACCGCGCAGCACACAGCCGCGCCGTCACGCGCTGCGGCCAACTCGGCTCTATCGCCAGAGCCTTCCCGCTGATGCTGATCCTGGCGCTCGTCACACTAGTCGCCGCGCAGCCGGCACCCACCATCTCACTCGGGGCGTACTCGTACATCGTCGGCGAGACGCTCGTGCTGACGGCTACCAACCTGGAGCCCGCAGCTGGCTACCGCGTGGAGCTAACGCCGCCCGCGGCCGCTGGCGAGGACCGCGCCGCACTAGTGAGCGTGCTAACCGCCACGCCGGAGGGCACGCTCAGGTACACGAGCCCGCTCCAGTACGGCGGCACTCACCGGGTGCAGGTCACGGGCCCGCGCCTCGACGCCACACTGAACGTGCAGGTTAGCGGCGCAGAGTCCGCCGTGGGCCAGGCGCCGCCCGCTGGCCAGGGCCAACAGAGCCAACAGAACCAACAGGGTCAACAGAGCCAACAGTCCCAACAGACCCAACCAGGCCAACAACAACCCGGCCAGACGCAGCCCGAGCCGCAGCCCGGCACGCAACCCGAGTCGCAAACCGACACGTCGCAACCCGACACGTCGCAACCCGATGCAGCCCAGCCCGAGCAGTCCGAGCAGTCCGAGCAACCGGGCGCGTCGCAGGAGGAAGAAGCCACCGAACCCGGCGCCGCAGATGACGCTGAGCCTGGGACCGGCACGACGCTGCCTGGACAGCAGCAGGGGCCCAGCCAGACGCAACCGCAGGTGCAGCCGACCCCTCAGGTGGAGCCCTCCACCCCTGGCGGCACGACCCCGGGCACCGGCAGCCTGCCGCAGACCGGGCAGCTCCTGCCCGCCGGCGTGGAGTACCGCCTCGTCGGCGACTCGGTAGTGGCCGAGTCGGCCACCGGTGGCGTCCTCTGGCGTCTCGACTTCCCCGTCGGCAGCGGCGCCACCGCTGGCCTGGCCCAGTCGGCTACCCGCCTGGTGGTGGGGCACGGTAACCACCTGCTGGAGCTGTCGGGTAGCACCGGTCAGGTGCTGGCCCGGCACCGCCTGCCGGCCCAAGTCACTGACGCCGTCATAGTCGGCAACTCCGTGGAAGCCACGGTTCAGTACTCAGACGGCGCCACGCGCCGCGTGCAGGTCACGGCCGGTGGCCCCACCGAGGCGCTGCCGTTCGACGCCGACCCGGCGCTGTACGGCTGGCTCCGGCAGGAAGCCAGCGGCGCCGACCCCGCCGGCCGCCTGACGCAGGACCCGACCAACCCGTGGCTGTACGTGGCGCA
>JBBAFX010000073.1:0-10064 GCA_041655195.1 Trueperaceae bacterium | reverse complement strand
GAGGTTTAGGTCTGGATGCTGCCTGGATCAAGGCCGCGGTTAGCGCCAGGTGGAGAATGCGAGTTGGTGTAGGTGAGGTTTTGCAGGATCGCGTCCCGGACGTTCGTCTGGCTTCTGTTAGTGGCCGTGATGGCGGGATGCGCAGGCGGTAAGCGTGAAGATACGGGTGCTGCTAGCTCCGCTACGTCGGTAAGCGGAAGTGCAGGATCGGCCGCCGAAAACCGGGCGGCTATAGGGTCTTGCGACAGCGGCAACGTGAACGACCCTGATGACCCTTGTGTCATCACGACGGTTGAGCAACTTCAGCGGCTTGACGACGGGCCAGAGGGGCATTACGCGCTTGGCTCGGCCATAGACGCCAGCGCTACCGAGGGCTGGAACGATGGCGCTGGTTTCCAACCGATACGCGCCTTCGCCGGTACCTTCGACGGCCGCGGCAACGCGATCAGCGGCCTGTACATCAACCGACCCGGCGATAACAACGTCGGCTTGTTCGCAAACACCTTAGAGGGCAGCCAGGTTCGAGACGTTCGCCTTGCCTCCGCCAGGGTCTCGGGCGGGTCTTACGTGGGCATGCTGGTGGGTGAGGCGCAGGGCGCCATCGTCCGTTCTCACGTCGAGGGCCGTGTCGACGGAGGCGGTCACGTAGGCGGGTTAGCGGGAGTCGTGTTGCCCAACGGGAGCGTGACCGGAGCATCGGCTCGCGGCCAGATCGTGGGAACTGAGGCGTTAGTTGGCGGCCTCGTTGGTCGGAGCCGCGGTCAGATCGATTCCTCTTATAGCCTCGCCTCGGTAACGGGCCGGAGCGACGTCGGGGGCCTGGTGGGCAGTAGTGGGGGGAACGTGAACCGTTCCTATAGCCTGCAGGACTCAGCTGACGGCGAACCCATGCTGATCAGCACCCGCGAGCTCAGGGTGGGCGGCCTGATCGGCCAGCTGACGGAGGGCGGAGCCGTGCAGGAATCGTACGCGGTGAGTTTCTCGGGCAGCACTCCGTTAACGGATTTCGTCGGCCATCCGTTGGTCTCTGCCGTCTGGAGCATCGCCGAAGGTAAAGAGTATCCGGACCTCGTCAGCAACCCACGCTCAACCGACTGAGGACGGCGCCGCTGGGTGCGCACAAAACGCACCCAGCGTGCAGCTACAGCGGTGGGCAGCCGGGTTCCTAAGCGTCCACGGGGATAATCAGGTCCTCTAACTGCCGGGGGTAGTACGTCATGATCTCTACCCCGGTTTCCGTCACTAGCACGGTGTCCGAATGCCGGAAGCCGCCCAGGCCCGGTACGTACAGGCCGGGCTCTATGGAGAAGACCATGCCTGGCTGCATGGGCGTGTGGTCCCCGATGTCCAGGAACGGGCTCTCGTGAATGCGCTGGCCCAGGCTATGGCCCACGTGGTGGCGCCAGTGCTCCCACAGGCCCTCGCTCTCGTAGTACGCGCGCACGGCAACATCTACCGCTGAGCTTGGCTCGCCCGGGCGGATCGCCTCGAACGCCACCTCCTGCAGGTTCAGCATGTGCTGGAAGTAATGGCGCTGCTGTGCGCTGGGCTCGCCGATGAACATGGTGCGCTCCAGCTCGCTCAGGTACCCGAACACATCGGCGCCGGCGCCCGTGACCAGTGTGAAGCCGGGCTCGAAGCGCGCGTCGTTGGTTAACGCGTGCGGCAGCGCACTGTTCGGGCCGATCTGCCCGCGGTAGATGGCCAGGGCACCGCTGATCCAGGCGTTCTCCTGACGGTAGTAGCCGCCCCGCGCTTCCTTCATGCGCTCCGTGGCTTCGCGGCAGGCGCGCCCCACCACTTCGGTCTCGGTGAGGCCCACGCGGGTGTAGCGCTGAAGCAGCTCGTGGGCTACGTCGCCCCAGTAGATGCTTTCGCGTATGAGCGCCAGCTCCTGCTCGCTCTTCAACGCCAGTTGCAGGTCGATCTGGGGCGAGACGAACTCGACCGCCAGTTCCTTGCTGAGCGGGAACGGCTGGTAGCCGGCGATCACCGGGTAGCCGTCGTGATCAACGCCCACGCGGCGCACGCCTAACCCGCGCAGGTGCTCCGCCAGCAGCAGGATGGGGTGCCGCTCGCCCGGGTACTCCGGGTAGCTGAGCACCACGTCGGCCACCGAGGTCTGTTCGGCGTGCTCGACCTCGAGCCTGGGCACGAACAATGTGCGCTCGCCACCACGCGTGATGATCAGGCCTATGGGCCGCTCGGTGGCGGAGAAGATGAAGCCCGTGTAGTACTGCACGTACTGAGCGTCGAACAGCACTAGGGCGTCCAGGCCCCCTGGAACGAAGTCGAACACCCGCACCGCGCGCTCGGCGCGCTCCTCGGGCGAGATGGGTGTAGCTGGCGCTAGGTCGCTGCGGCTGGGACGCCACTGGCCAGATAGGCTCACGCCGAACCGTTCTCCCGAGTTGCGGGCACCACGCGCGCCAGGAACTCACGCACGGTCTGCAGCCACAGGTCGCGCTCCTCGTTCTGGGGTCCGTGGCCGCTATTCTCGAACACCACCAGTTCCGCGTTCGGAATGCCGCCGGCTATCTCCTCGGAGGCCTCGAGCGGCGTGATCCAGTCATGGCGCCCGACGGTGACTAGTACGGGGATCTGTATCTCGCCCAACCGCGCGCTGATGTCGTAACTAGGCTGGTTCTGGCTGAACGCGAAGTTGTGCGTGGCGAAATGCAGCGGCATGGCGGCCACCTTGGCGGCGTCGCCCTCCGGATCGGGCGTCACCGTGTAGAGCGGCATGATCATGCGGATGAGTTCGCGGAAGTCGTCGTTACTGGTGGTGTGTCCGGAGAAGAGGCGCGTTAGCCCCTCCTCGTCCATGGGGTAGCCGCTCGCCAGCGCCCGGCCCGCCGAGTCGCCGCGGAAACGGTTCGAGGCGCTGGTGTCGCGCAGCACGAGGGCGTGAACGTTCTCCTGATGCCTGAGAACGTACTCCTGCGCGATCATGCCGCCGTAAGAACCGCCGGTCAGGATGATCTTGCCCAGGTTGAGGTGCTGACGTATGGCCTCTAAGTCCGCGCAGAACTGCTCGTGCGTGAAAGGCGGGGTGTCCGAACTGGCGCCGCTACCGCGCTGGTCGTAGGAGATGATGCGGTATCGGTCCTGGAGGTTCGTCCACACCGTCCAGTCGTTCGCGCGGCTACCCATGCCCGGCGCGCCGTGCAGCGTGACTATGGCCGTCTTGGAAGCGTCGCCGGTGTCGTCGTACGCCAGGCGGGCCCCGTTGATCTCGAGGTAGCCGCTCACACCCACACCTCGTCCAGCACGCGCATGGTGTTGCCGCCGATGACCTTGATGATGTCCTCGTCGCTGTAACCGTTCTTCACGAGCCAGCGCACGATGTTCGGGAACGCCTCGGTGGGGTTCTCGATGCCGTCCACAAACTCCACTTTCGGGTACGGGTTGGTGCCCTTGGAGGCCGACAGGCTGAGCGCCTCACGCAGGGCGTCGTGCAGACCCACGTGATCGCCGTAGAGGGTGTCGGGCCCGAACGACACGTGGTCTATGCCCACTAGGTCCACGCAGTACTCGAAGTGCTCCATGAAGGAGTCGATATCGTGACGCAGGCGGTTCTTGGTGATGGTCGTATGCGGCGCTGCCTCGATGCCGATGACGCCGCCCTTCTCCGCACACGCCTTGATGACCTCGTCGGGCTTGAGCCGCGGGGTGTCCCACAGCGCGCGGGCGCCGGCGTGAGTGATTAAGACGGGGTGCTTGCTGGCCTCGATGGTGTCCAGGGAGGTCTGGTCGCCGGAGTGCGAGATGTCGATGGCGATGCCGAGCTTGTTCATGCGCTCCACAGCGCGGCGGCCGAACACGGTGAGGCCGCCGTCGCGCGGCTCCTTGAGGCCCGCGCCAAGCGCATTGCCCTCGCTGTAGGCAATCCCCAAACAACGCACTCCGAGGCCGTAGAGCACGTCAATGCGGTCGAGCTCGTTCTCGATCATGGCGGCGCCCTCGATAGAGACCACGAAGGCTATCTGGCCGTTCTTCTTGGCGTCGCGGATGTGCTTGGTGCGGGTGGCCAGCACGAGCATGTCCTGGTGGGCTATGTCTGAGAGCCGCATGCCCAGGTCGAAGATGACGTCGTCCCACTTCCAGCCGGCGCGGGACGTGATCATGGCGGTGCCGTCCATCATGTTGTCGAACACCGCGTCCATGCCGCTTAAGGCCAGGCCCTCGTAACCGGTGAAGTCGCGCCCCCAGCGCCTGAACTCCAGGAACTCGCTCAGGTCCTCGGGCGCAATGAAGCAGTGGTCATGCATGGAGATGACGAGGTTCTCCGTCATGAGCTTCGCGGCGCGCGCTTCCTGCTCGGCCGTTACCTCAACGGTGCGGCTCTGCACGCGGTCATGCTGCTTGGCGAGGGCGAACTCCTTGTAGTCGACGCCCGCTTCTAGGTACTGGAACGACTTGTAGCCGTCGTAGCGTTTCGGGTTCACGTAATTCTCCTTGTAATTGCCTTGGTCCGCATAAGCGGACAGGCGGACGGGTCTAAGGGTGAGGTTGGGCGCTCGTCAACCGCGCGGGTCGAGCACGTCGCGCAAGGCGTTACCGAGCACGTTGAACAGCAGAACCGTGACTGCGATGAACAGTCCGGGGTAGATGGCGAGGACGGGGTTGAGCCACAGGTAAGCCTGGGCGTTCTGAAGCATGTTCCCCCACGAGGCCAGGGGCGGCTGGATGCCTAGGCCCAGGTAGGAGAGGCCCGCTTCGGAGAGGATGGCCCAGCCAACCCCAAGCGTGGCGAGCACTATGGCCTGCGGCAGCACTTGCGGGAAGATGTGCTTGAGCATGACGCGCAGGTGCCCGCCGCCGAGGGCGTGGGAGGCCTCGACGAACTCGGAGTTGCGGAACTTCTTGAACTCCGCGTACACGGGCCTGGCCATCTGCGGCCAGAACGAGAAGCCGACGGTGAGTATGACCATGAGCGGGTGGTTACCGAAGCTGGTGACGATGACCAGGATCAGGAAGAAGGCGGGTATAGCCATGAAGACGTCGACTAGGCGCATGATGATGCTCTCCGTCAGGCCGCCGAAGTAGCCGGCTGCACCGCCCGCCAACGAGCCGATGGTGAGGCCCACGAGCATGGACACGAGGCCCACCGCCAGCGACACACGCCCGCCGGCCATGACCCGGGCGAACACGTCGCGGCCCAGTTCGTCGGTACCGAGCCAGTGTTCCGCAGACGGTGGTTTGAGGGTGGCGAGCGGCGCCGTGCGGTGCGCGGAGTGAGGGTAGAGCTCCGGCCCGAAGGTGACGAGCGCTATGAGCAGCAGGATGCCGACAAGGGCGGCTATGCCGACGGGTTGCCGCAGGATCTTGTTCCAGAGTCGCGACCGCGACTTGCGGCGGTTAGCCCGGGCGCTGACGGCAGCGGCGTCAGCCATAGCGGATCCTCGGGTCGGCGGCGGCGTAAAGCAGGTCGACGAGTAGGTTGACTAGCACCGTCAGGGCGCCCACCAGCACGGTAACGCCGAGGATGACGGGGTAATCGCGGCCGCTGGCGGCGTCGATAGCTAGGCGGCCCAAACCGGCCCAGCCGAACACGCTCTCTATAACGACCGAGCCGGAGAGCAGCACGGTGGTTATGAGCCCCAGGATGGAGATGACGGGCACGAGAGCGTTCTTGAAGGTGTGCTTCCAGACTATGGCGCGCTGGTGCAGTCCCTTCGCGCGCGCGGTGCGCACGAAGTCCGACGCCAGCACCTCCAGGAGAGCGGAGCGCGTCACGCGCACCACGTTCGGCATGAGGCTGAAAGCCAGCACGCCAGCCGGCAGCGCCGCGTGGCGCAAGCGGTCCACGATGTCGAAGCCGCGCCCCAACGTGGAGCTGCCCGCCGCAGGTAACCACCCGAGCGTGACAGCGAAGAGGATGATCATGACGATGCCGAGCCAGAAATTGGGCACCGACATACCGATGGTGGAGACGAAGCTGACCACGTGGTCGGGCCAGCGGTTGTGGTTCATGGCTGCTACTACGCCGAGGAACACGCCGAAGAGCGTGGTGAGGAGCATGGCGTAGCCGGCGAGCTGCAGCGTGACGCCCATGCGTTGCGAGAGGAGCCTGGTTACCGGGAGGCCCTGGTTGATGGAGTTCCCCAGGTCGCCCTGCACGGCGCCCGCCAGCCAGCGCACGTAACGCACTGGGGCGGGAGCGTCGAGGCCGTACTGCCGCATGCGCGCCTCGCGTTCAGCGGCGGTGCTCTCCATGTTGATGAGCGAAGAGGGCCCGCCGGGAGCGAGGTTGATGAGGAAGAACGTCACAAGGGAGATGAGGAATAGGACCAGGACGCCCTGCAACAAGCGGTTGAGTGTGTAGTAGGTCATCTGTGGCCCTCGGTGCTGCTTACTAGCGCGGTGCGTTGGTTCCGGTGGGGCGGACGGTCTCGCCGCGCCGTGGTGCTGCGCGGCGAGACCGGTGATCCGCGGTCAGCGGACTACGTACCACTGCTCCGAGTGCTGGAAGGCGGTGGCGGCGTTGATCTCGGGCATGCCCTGGAGCGTGTTGCGCTTGACGCTGATGATGTCGGGGTGCCAGAGGTACAGGTACGGCAGGTTAATGGCCATGTACTCCTGGAGCTCGTAGTAGGCCTGCTGCTGCGCTTCGGGGGTGAGGGCGCGGCGGCCGGCGGCCAGGAGGTCGTCTAGGGCCGGGTCGCAGTAGTTGGGGATGTTGTTACCCGTGTGGGCGGCGGAGCACGACACGTACGGGGTCACGTCCGGGGTGGGCGGCATGCTCCACCAAGCCACGGAGGCTTCGTAGTCGCGCTGCAGGATGACGCGCTGGATGTAGGCGTTCCACTCGATGGTCTCGATCTCGGCCTCAACGCCGATGTCGGCCCAGAACTGCTGGATGAGGAGCGAGGCCGGGGTCAGTTCGGCGTACGAGGCGGTGGGCATGGCGAGCACGAAGCGCTCGCCGTCCTTCTGGAGCACGCCGTCGGCGCCGGGGGTCCAACCGGCTTCGGCGAACAGCTCACGCGCGCGTTCCGGGTCGTAAGCGTGCTGTTCGACGTCCGCGTTGTGAAGGGCGGCCAGCAGCGGGGCGATAGCGCCGGTGGCGACGCTGCCGTAGCCCTGAATGAGGGCGTCTATCAGCGCCTGACGGTCGATGGCGGTGAGGAGGGCCTGGCGCACGCGCACGTCGGCGAAGCGCTCGTCGTCCATGTTCAGGGCTACGAAGTAGAAGATGTTCTGGCTCTGGCGCAGGATGTCGAGGTTCGGGTTGCGTTCCACGCCGGCTAACGCGTTCGGGTTCAGGCGGCCGACCAGGTCGAGCTGACCAGCGAGCAGCTGGGCTACCTGCGTGTTGGTGTCGGGGATGATCCGGAACACGAGACCGGCGAGCTTGGGCTTCTCGCCGTAGTAGAGGGCGTTAGGGATCATGCGCACGTACGAGCCGGAGACGTACTCGGCGACCTTGTAGGGGCCGGTGCTCACGGGCGACTGCTTGTTGAAGCTCGCGTCCGTGAGGGGGTTCTCTACGTTGCCGAGCCGGTGAGACGGCAGTATGCCCGCGTAGGAGGCGAGGTAGTACGGCAGCGCCGAGAAGGGCGTGTTGAGGATGAACTGCACGGTGTAGTCGTCCACCACTTCCACGCGGTCGACGGCGGCGAACTGGTTAGCGCTCTGGGCGCCCAGGTCCGGGTTCTTGACCACGTCGTTGAAGGTGAACGCTACGTCGGCGGCGTCGAACGGGTCGCCGTCCGACCAGGCCACGTCCTCGCGCAGCTTGAAGGTCCACACGAGCGCGTCTTCAGAGGCCTCCCAGCTGGTGGCCAGGGCGGGGGAGGGGGTCAGGTCCTCGGGGGAGTAGCGGGTGAGCTGCTCGAAGAGGATGGTGTTTATCAGGTTGGATTCGATGACGGCGCCGGGCGCCCACGGGTTCATGGTGGGGTCGGCGTTGGTCGCCAGGTTGACGACGGCGTTGGGGTCGTGGTCCTGCGCGAGGGCCGCAGACGGGACTGCTGCGATCAACGCGATCAGAAGGGCGGTGAGGAGTCGGGGGAACCTGTTCACACTTACCTCCGGGGTGGTGTCATCCCGCCTGCCCTAGCCGCAGGGTTATCTCCCTGGCTTGTTGGGTGACGAGTGCGCCGAATACGCTCAAGGTCTCCCTTCCAACACGGAAGGAGGGACCTCCGACACTGATGCCTGCGACGACGTTCCCCATGTCGTCGAAGATGGGCGCCCCCACGCCGCGCGCTGAGGAGTCGTAGTCCTCGTCGCTTACCGAGTAGCCGCGTTCGCGGATCTCGGCGAGTTCCCGCCGCAACGACTCCGCACTCAGAACGGTGCGGTCCGTGTAGGCGGGCAAGTCAGCGAGGCCAGCCAGGATGCGCTCCTGACGGGCCTCGGGAAGGAAAGCGAGCATGGCTTTAGGGACCGCGCCGGCGTGTAGCGGCACGGTTACCCCCAGCACGGAGGCAAGCCTCACCATGTGCGTCGAGTCGCGCCTGTCGACGCAAACGGCGAAATCGCCGTGCAGCACGAACAGGTTTACAGACTCTTCGGTCTGGCTGGCAAGCTGGTCCATGTGTTCCGCAGCTATAAGCGGCAGGGACCGCGTGCGGGGCGTGGCGGCGTGACTGCTGAGCAGGTGGAGTAGCTCTGTCAGGCGGTAGCGCCCGTCGGCACCGAGTTCCAGGAACCCGGCCACCTCGAGCGTCTTCACGGAGCGGTAGAGCTGGTTCTTCTCTATGGAGGTTACCTGCGAGAGTTCGGCGAGCGAGAAGCGGTTGGGCTTCTGCGCGAACGCCTTCAACAGGTCAAGGGTGCGTAGCGCGGAGTTGATGACGTAGCGGTTGCGTTGCGCGCCGTCCACGCTCTCCGTTTCGAGGTCTAGTTGTGCGACTTCCTGGTCTCGTGTGACCATCTGCGGCACCTCGCATATTGAATTAAGTGCGCAATGTAAACCGTATATCGGTGGAAGTCAATATATGGGCGTTCATGGAGGCGGTGGCCTCGTGGTCGCGATGCCCATGACGCGCAGGGTGAACGCGCCAATCACGACGCTCACCACGCCAGGCGCTGGTTCGGCGCAGTAGCGACGCCAACTTGCACTCTCAAGCCGGCGTCGCTACTGCGAGCTGCGAACCTTCAGCCTCGCGTCAGTCTTGCCTCAGTCCGCGTAACCGCCGCGGGCGTCGCTGGTGCTACCGCTGAGGGACGGCATGCTGGGGCTACTGTCGATGACTCTGCGCAGGTTGCCAGCGTCCATGTTGGCCCCGAAGGCGGGGTAACCGGGCTGCAGGCGCCGACCGGCCGCCAGGTCACCGATAGGCAGCGGGTCGAAGCCGAGCCGGTCCACGAGTTCGGCCACCTGCGCAGCGTCCTCCTCGGAGTCTGCAGCTAGAGCGATGGCCTTGCGGCCCGCTGCCCCGCGCGGCCGGGCGCCGTCCTCCAGGTCGTGGTAGCCCATGTGGTTCAGAGCCTTCACCACGCTCGCTCCTGCCAGGTGGCGCTGGACTATCTCGCTACTGGTCGTGCTCGGATCGTTCAGGTCTGCCCTCACGCCGTCGGTTTCCCACCAGTAGTTCATGGCGTCTATCACCAACTTGCCGCGCAGTTCCTCTGCGGGAACGGTGTGGTACTTACCGAGGGGCAGCGCCAGCACCACCACGTCGGCGCGCCGGACGACCTCCGCGCTGGTCAGCGGCTGGGCGCCCGGGGTGAGGATTTCGGTGGTGAGGGCGATTTCGGCCGGGTCGCCGGAGCCCGAGATGAGCACCTCGTAACCAGCCGCCAGGGCCAGGCGCGCTAGCACGGTGCCCAGCTTGCCGACGCCCAGGATGCCGAGGGTGCCCGGGGTGGTCCCTGGGTTCGGCGCGTGTGACGCCGGTGAGTCGGGCGCGCTCACTGGCTCACCGGCTCCGCAGTGCGCTCCTCGGCGAGCAGCTCCCGCACCATGGGTATGACCTCGGTGCCGAACAGCTCCACGGCGCGCAGGCGCGCGCTGGTCGGCACGGCGCCGCCGGTGGTGTAGATGAGGTCGAAGCGGCCAACGCCCAAGTCGCGTACGGCGCGCGCCATCTTGCGGGCCACGGTCTCGGGCG
>JBBAFX010000072.1:0-10087 GCA_041655195.1 Trueperaceae bacterium | reverse complement strand
GTCGGCGCGCTGCCGGTGGTAGCGGGCGGTCAGTTGGTCGGCATCTTCTCCGAGCGCGACTACGCCCGCAAGGTCATCCTGCACGGGCAAGCCTCGCGCGAGACGCCGGTAAGCGCCATCATGACCTCCAACGTGGTCACCGTTAGCCCCGACCAGGACCTCAGCGACTGCATGCGGATCATGACCGATAAGCGCATCCGCCACCTGCCGGTCATCGAGGGTGGGCGTCAGGTGGGCGTGCTCTCCATCGGCGACGTCATGAAGGCGGTGCTCGCCGAGCAGGAGTTCCTTATCGGCCAACTCAGCAGTTACATCGGCGGCGCCACCGTCTGAGCGGGCGCGTCAGCAGCACCTTGTCACCTTTTACCAGTTAGGGGTTGGTAAAGTCCTCCTGGGCGTGCTAAATTGCCCTCGGAGGCAGCATGAAAACCCAGTATCTGGTGATAGGCGGAGGTATGACCGCGGACGCAGCGGTCAAGGCTCTGAACCGCGCGGATCCGGATGGCCGCACCCTGCTAGTCAGCCTCGAGCCGCAGCCGCCTTACAAGCGACCTCCACTCTCGAAGGGGCTCTGGAAAGGTGAGGACGAGACCCGAGCCGACTTAGGCACCGTAGGCACCGGAGCCGACATGCTGCTCGGTCGACAAGTTGAAGCGCTGGACCTGAACGACAACAGCGCGAAGCTCGACGACGGCACGGTCATAAGTTACGAACAACTCCTGCTGGCCACCGGCGCCCGCGCTCGCAACCTGCCCTCCCTGGCGGGCGTGCCCGGCGTAGTGGCGTACCGCACGTGGGCCGACTATCAGCAGGTGCGAAGCGCCGTGGGTGACGGCACCCGAGTGGTGGTCATCGGCGGCGGTTTCATAGGTTCCGAGATGGCGGCTGCGCTCACTAACAACGGCGCGGCGGTCACCATGGTTTTCCCCGAGGCGCACTTAGGTGGCGGCCGCTTCCCCGCCTCCATCGGGCAGTTGGTCGACGCCGACTACCGGGAGCGCGGTGTGCAGCTCGTGAGCGGTCGCAGCGTCAAGTCCGCGGAAGCCGCCGGTGGCGGCGTTTGGTTAGTGCTCGACGACGGCTCCGGCCTGGCCGCCGACTTGGTGCTGGTGGGAGTGGGCGCCGTTCCGAACGATGAGCTTGCCAAGAGCGCCGGCTTACGCACCGACAACGGTGTTGTGGTCGACGCCGGCTTACGCGCCATGAACGCCAGCGGAACCGTTGCCAACGTTTACGCCGCCGGCGACGTGGCCAATTTCGAGTGGGCGGCACTGGGGCGCCGGCTCCGCATAGAGCACGAGGACAACGCTTACAGCATGGGCAGTGCAGCGGGGCGCTTCATGGCCGCGGCGGCGCTAGGTGAGGGCGCCGACAGCGCGCCCGCAGGCGGCCTGCAGTACGACCACCTGCCGTTCTTCTACTCGGACCTGTTCGACAACGGCTACGAGGCCGTGGGCCTCCTGGACCCGCGACTGCAGACGGTGGAGGACTGGCGCGTGCCTGGCAAAGAGGGGGTCGTCTACTACCTGGAAGACGGCCTGGTAAGAGGGGTGCTCCTCTGGAACACATGGGGTCAGGTCGACGCGGCCCGCGACCTCATACAAGCCCAGCAGCCCCTGACAGACGCAGATCTCATGGGGAGGTTACCCACCGATGATTAGTTCCATTCAGCCCGCCCATAGGGGCCGCCCTGGCATCGTCCCGGGCTTCAGGGTGCCCGGCACCGCCTTACCGGGCAAAGTTCACCAAGGCATCGTGACCGGCTCGCAGCTGCGCGTGGCTAAAGGCGAGACCCTCTACGAGGAGGGCGGCAGGGCCGCCGCCCCGTACATGGTCGTCAGCGGCGTGCTGCGTGTGATGGTGAAGGCCGCCAACGGCCGCGACCGCTTAGCGGACCTGGCCGGTCCCGGCGACGTGCTCGCCACCGCCGTGTTCGACGCTAGCCCGCACGCCGAGACCGTGGTGGCCGCATCCGACGCGGTGGTCGCCTGCATCGACGTGAACCGCACCCTGACGCGCGTGCAGGGCCGTCAAGACCTCGCCGCCTCGCTCGTGCGGCAACTCAACCGCAGCCGCGAGATGGCCGACGATCTGGGGCTGCCCATGGGCGCGCGCATCTGCCGCATCCTCGCCCGCGTCGCCGAACGCCTCGGTGACCGCGTGGAGCCGCCCGTTAAGCCCGTCAGACTGGCCGCGGGAGGGGAGTGGCGGCACCTGCCGTTCAGCCTCACTCACGACGACGTGGCGCTGCTGGCCGGCTGCGCCCGCGTAACCGCTACGCGCGTGCTGGGGGAGCTCAAGGAGTCGCATGTGCTGGACGGCCACCGGGGCAACTACTCCGTGGTGCCGGACGCTCTGGAAGCCGCCGCCGACAGGTACGTGTACGAGGTTCTGTAGTAGAGAACAGCGGCCTGATATCGGCAAGTGAGACCAAGTTCGCACCCCTTCGGGGGTGCTTTTGATTAGCATCGAGCGTAAGAGGGGAGGGGGTGGCTATTCCCAGGCGGCTCGATCCCGTAAGGGGACTCCCATCGGGTCGTTGCGACATCTCTCCCCTCGACTTTATTCCTAGCGATCCCCGTTACAATCCGGCTCCTTACGCCCTGGACGGCGTTCCTGGCGTTTGCCGCGACTTTAGGGCGGCCGCGAGAAACGCGCCAGGGAACGCAAAAAACGTTGCCGAACGCTCGTTGTCCCGCTGTGACCGACCGAAAGTGCTACACGTCTCGTGTCTGGCATGGTAAAAACTAGGCCATGAACAAAACCCAACTCGCCGAAAAGCTGGCCAAGACCACCGACCTCAGCGTTGCCAAGGCCAAAGAAGTCGTAGACGCCATCTTCTCCACCGCCGATCGTAAGGGAATCATCGCCATCGAACTCGACGCCGGCCGCAAGGTTCAGATCACCGGCTTCGGCACGTTCGAGACCACCTGGCGTGGCGAGCGTAAGGGCGTGAACCCCGGTACGGGCGAAGCCATCACCATCCCGGGCAAGCACTACGCCACCTTCCGCGTGGGCAAGGGCCTCAAGGAGCGCGTCGAGAAGTAAGCGCCGACACGTAAGCGCCGACCCGTTGGCGCCTACACGTAAGCCTTAGGGGCGTTCAGAGGGCGCCCGCACAGACAACCTTAGAAATGGGAAAAGGGGCCCGGCTCTTTATGAGCCGGGCCCCCTCCGTGCCGCTACTCGGCTCTCAGGCCGCCGCGCCCTCGTTCTCGTGCTTCTTGCACGCGGGCATGTGCTTGCGGGCCCAGGCATCGATGGCGTCGATGATCGTCTGCAGCTCGCGACCGGAGTCGGTGAGCTCGTAGCGCGTTCTGGGCGGCATGGTCGACTCGATGGTCTTGTCGACCAGCCCTAGGCGTTCGAGGTGATCCAGACGCTGTGACAGCGTGGTGGTGTTAGCTCCGCCAACGGCGCGGCCGAGTTCGTTGAAACCGTGAGGGCCTTCGAGCAGCGCTCGCACGATATGGAGAATCCACTTCTCCTGCAGCAACTCGATCGAGTCGTACACAGGGCAGTAGGGGTGTGAGGTCTTGTTCCCTCCGTGTTCCATGCGCGCAGTGTAGCATGCCAAGCACGCAGGCGGATGTAGTGCTTGACAAAATAGAGCACCTAGTGATACGGTCTGTAAGTGAAGCGGGCGGAACCGCCCGGTCACCCCAGACAACAACCTAGAAGGAGACAACACATGAGCCTGAACCTTGACACGACCCACAGCAGCGTAGAGTTCGCCGTCCGCCACATGGGCCTCGCCACCGTGCGCGGCCGTTTCGAGAAGTTCGACGTGGACGCCGAAGTCAACGAGCAGGGTGTACCCACCCGTATCGCGGCCACCATCGACGCCGCCAGCATCAACACCGGCACCGAAGGCCGCGACCAGCACCTGCGCAGCGCCGACTTCTTCGACGTGGAGACTTACCCCACCATCACGTTCGAATCCAAGAACATCGAACGCGAGGGCGATGAGTACGTCATCGAAGGCGACCTGACCATACGCGGCGTCACCAAGCCCGCCACCTTCAACGCCGACATCACTGCCTTCGTCAGCGACCCCTGGGGCAACCCGCGCGCCGCCGCTGAAGCCACCGGCAAGATCAACCGCACCGACTGGGGCCTCACCTGGAACCAGGTGCTCGAGGCCGGCGCCCTCCTCGTCAGCGAGGACGTGCGTTTCACCCTGAACGTGCAGCTCGTCAAGCAGCAGGCTGAAGTACCCGCGTAACCTTCTAGGGTAAGGGCTCCCGCCGCGGCCATACCACGGCGGGAGCCTTCGTTATTACGGCCCCGAACGGCCCGAAAGAGCCGCTACCAGCGGGACGAACCCACGCCTACGCAACATAGGTGCTCTCCTATGTTGCGTTTTTCACTGCTGCGCGAAGGCCGTTCGCGTGCTATTCTCCAACGCGGTCAGGCCGATGCCGAATTGCCAGACCACTCATGCGCCCCAACCGGCCCCCCACGGTTGGGGCGCTTCCCTATGCGCTCAGGAGTTTCTCGGCCGCGCTGCGCGCCGCCGCGGCTGCCGCGGCGCCCTGTTGCACCAGCGCCACCACGGTGGCACCCTCCAGCAGCAAGTGCAGCTGCAGCGCCACGTCCTCGGGGTTCTCAGCGCCAGCCGCCTGCAGCCTGGTAGAGAAGTACTCGCGAACCGCGTCGTGGTGCGCCCGGGCGTACGGCCGGGCCGCGTTCAGTTGCCCACCGAGCTCGAAGGTGGCCGCCACCAAAGGGCAACCCCGGTAATCGGGCGCCGCGAACCACTCCTCCAACATTTCGAACACGGCCAGCACCTGACCGCGCGGGGTGCTCGCCAGCGACTCGGCGCGAGCTAACCACGCGGCGCGCTCCTCGCGGCGGCGCTCGAGCACCGCTTTGATCAGGTCGTCCTTACTGGGGAAGTGGTGGTAGAAGGTCATGCGCGCCACCCCAGCGCGGGCGATGATCTCGTTTATGCCCACGTTAGGGACGCCGCGCGTGTAGAAAAGCCGAGCGGCCGCATCGAGCAGGCGTTCGGCGGCGGATGGGGTGGTGCCGTCGGTCATGCAGGCATTATATGTACCGGTCGGTCTGGTAGCGCTCTATCCGGCACGCCCGGCTACAACGCCCCGAACTCGCCCGTGCGCAGCATGCCGTTAACGAGCAGGTGCAGGTAGACGAAACCCGCGTACGGCTGCCACGGCGCCACCGTCTGGGCTACCCACTCGTAGCTGGGTTTGCCCTCAACGCCCACGAAACGCGCCAGGCCGTTGCGCGCCCCGGAGTCGCCGTGCGGGAACACGTCCAGTCGGCCGAGACCGCGTAACAGCACGTAGTCCGAGGTCCAGCGCCCGATCCCGAACAGCTGCTGCAGACGCTCGGAAACCGCTTCGTTCGGGGCGTCCGGCAGCTTGCTAAGGTCGAGCTGGCCCGTCACGCACGCCTCCGACAACTCGATCAGCGTCCGCGCTTTGGCGCGACTGAGGCCCTGCGCCGTAAGCGCTTCGGGCCGGGCGGCCGCTAGCGCTGCGGCGCCAGGCAAGGGGAGGGGACCGGCCTCGTCAGGCTCCAGCGGCCCGCCGTAGCCAGGCCCGTACGTGCGCGCTAGCCCCTCTAGCAGGCGCAGGCCCAGCACGAGCGTTACCTGCTGGCACGGCACCGCGTTCAGGAGCGCCTGGAACACCCCCGGGTAGCGCGGCGGGCGTAGGCCCCGCAGCCTCTCCACCAGCGGGCCCAGCTCGGCGCTGCTGCTGGCCAGGGCGTAGAAGGGCGCCATGTCCACGTCCAGGCCGAACATCTTCGTTACGGTTCGCTCAGCCAGCCGGGCCAGTTCCTGCTCATCCAGGCTGCCGGTCGCGCGCACCAGTAGTCGCTCCGTCCCGCCGTCCGCGGGGCGCTGGCCGGCGTGATCCTGGCTGCCGCTCACCTCCAGCAGGAACTGGGGTACGGGTTCCGGCCCGTGCGGATCACGCGTGGGCACCCAGCGCGCGTAGGTTCCGCCCCGCCAAGTGTCGATGCGGTTGTTCGGTCTGCGCACCAGGGCCAGCGCCGTTAGGTCCAGCCTGAACGGCTGCGGCGGCGTCATGACCAGCTCCACGCTCCGCACGGGTTGGGCGGCGCTGGCGCCGGTGGGTAGTGGCGTCATAGGGCTCGAGCCTAACCGGCCGGTGGCGGTGGCGCCCGTCCAAAGGCGACGGGCGAGGTCCGTGGCCACTGAAGTGGCGGCCGCTGCGGTAACATCGGCGCGTAGCCGAACCCGCAGTCGAGTGGTCGCTCGTGAAGGCGCTGCGACGGGCAGGGTTCGACGCGGAGCCGCACCCGGCGGCGCTGCCGGCCGGGCCAGGAGGAAGCCATGCAGGACCCCTTCTTAGACCGCCTTGCCGGGCGCATGAAGAGCGTTAGCTCTTCCGCCATCCGCGAGATCCTCAAGCTCGCCTCGCAGCCCAACGTCATCTCCTTCGCAGGCGGCTTACCCGCCCCTGAACTGTTCCCAATTGACGAGATCCGCGCCGCAGCTGACCGCGTGCTGGAGCGCTCCGGTCGCCAGGCGCTGCAGTACGGCCCCACCGAGGGCTTAGCCGGCCTGCGCGAGCTGATCGCCCAGCGCGCCAACGAGGCTGACCCGGACGGCGCCCTCGTTGAGCCTGACCAGGTGCTCATTACTACGGGTTCGCAGCAGGCCCTCGACCTGTTGGGCAAGGTGCTCATAGACACGGGTGACCCCATCGTCACCGAGAACCCCAGCTACTTAGGGGCACTGCAGGCGTTCACTCTCTTCCAACCGACTTATTGGACGGTCGACATGGACGACGAGGGCGCCCTGCCCTCCGAACTGGGCACGCTGCTGGCGCGCTCGCCTAAGTTCGCGTACATCCTGCCCACCTTCCAGAACCCCACCGGCCGCACCATGGGCCGGGCCCGGCGCGAGGAGGTAGCGGCGCTCTTCGAGCGCCACAAGGTCGTGCTGGTCGAGGACGACCCGTACGGTTCGCTCACCTTCGGACGGGCGGTCGGCAACACGCTGCGCTCCATGGCCCCGAACGTGACCCTGCATCTGGGCACCTTCTCCAAGATCCTGGCGCCGGGCTTGCGGCTCGGCTGGGTCATCGGGCCCAAGCAGTGGGTAGCGCGCATGGCGCAGGTCAAGCAGTCAGCCGACCTGCACACCTCCACGCTCTCCCAGCACGTGGCCCTCGAGGTCATGTTGTCAGGTGCGGTGGAGAACCATATCCAGACCATCTGCCAGGAGTACGGCGCTCGGTGCCAGGCCATGCTCGACTCCATCGAGAAGTACTTCCCTGCGGGCTCCAAGTGGACCGTGCCGACAGGCGGCATGTTCGTGTGGGTCGAGCTGCCGGCCGGCGTCGACACGGCCGCGCTTCTGCCCAAGGTCGTGGCGGAAGAGAAGGTGGCTTACGTGTCGGGCGCCCCGTTCCACCCGAACGGTGGGGGCGAGAACACCATGCGCCTCAACTTCACCCACGCGTCCGCCGACGTGGTTCGCGAGGGCGTAGCGCGGCTAGGTCAGGCGCTCACGCGCGCCATGCAAACGGTCGGCGTCTGAGTCAGAGCCTCAGTCAGGGATAGGAGCGCGCTGCCTGCGCAGCCGGCGCGGCTCCGTGCCGAGCGTCAGTCCCAACTCTCCAGGCTGGCACGGAGCCGCCGCCGGTCGGCCTTGGCGTAATGCCGCGCCATATCAAGCGTGGAGTGCCGCAGATGATCCTGCACCTGGCCCAGGTCGCCGGTCTGCCGGTACAACCGGGTGCCGGCCGCGTGCCTGAGGGCGTGCACGCCCTTGAAGTCGACCTCGGCCCGGTCGCACAGGCTCCGCAGGCGGTTGAAGACGCCGAACTGCGACCTGAGCTCGAGGACCGTTTCGCGCTGCTCGCCGGCGGCTTCCATAGCGCGCCGGTAGGTGAGGAGCGCCTCGGCCAGCTTGGGACTAACGGCCACGCGGGCTGTCTTGTTGCCTTTACCCTCCACCACGCGCAGCTCGCCGCCGCGTAGGTCGACGTCGTCCCAAGTGAGACTCAGCATCTCGCTCACGCGCAAACCGCCGTGACTGCCGAGCAGGAGGATGACGCGCTCCTGCTGGTCCTTGGCGGCGGCCAGTAGCTCTATCAGTTCGAACTCCGTGTAGACGCGGGTGCTTTCGTTGTCCTCGGAGCGCGTGGTGGCGCGCCCCATGCGCACGTCGCGGAAGGGGTCGGCCTCCGTGGCGCCCGCCCAGGCAAGCGCGTCGTACAGGGCGCGAGCGGCTGCCACTCTCAGGCTGACGGTGGCGTGCGACAGGGGCCCAGGCTTGGCGCTGCGGCCCCGCCGGGAGCCCTTCGGTTCCGCCTCCAGCACGTCGCCGCGGTCGCCGGCGCGCAGGCGCTGGACGTACATGGGGCCCGCGTCACGCGATGGCCTCAGCAGATTCTCGCCTTGCCACATGATCAGCAGCTCGCGGAGCCCGCGGCGGTAGGCGCGCAGGGTGTGCACGCTGGTGGTGACGCCGCTCAGGCCCCTGAGTGTCAGGTGCGCCTGCATGAGCTCCCATAACGCCGCCTCGTCGCGCTCGTTGGCCGCGGTGACCGCGAAGCGTCGTAGCTCGCCCTCGGACAGCCGCTGCAGGCGCGCCACGCGTTGCAGCGTGGTGGCGCTCGACAGCTCGAGCGAGGTGACTGGCGCAGCGTCGGTCATGTGACGGAGTCTAAGGCGGCCGGTGGGGGAGGCAAGGTGACCTATGTCGCATTATCAAATCAGCCGGTTCCGTAATCAACTGGCCCCTGCCGAATACGACGCGCCGTCTATCATTACAGCGTGCCAATGGCAATTGTCAGCTGGGGACTCTTCGGCGCCCTGGTGATCACCCTAGTGGTGATTCTGCTGGTCGCCCGGGCCGCCAGGCTACGAGAGTCAGCCACCGTCAGGCTGCTAACCGGACTGCAGGCCGACATCCGGAGCGCCGCCACGGCGGAGGGGTGGCCCTTGCAGCTCGGTCCGCTGCCATCAAGCGCTCCCTACGTTGGCGACCTGGTGGTGTGGGACCTTCAGGCCCCCGCCCCCACGGTGATGACCTGCACAGAATCCGCCAAGCTCGGCAAGCACGAGTACCTGCTCGGGCAAGCGCTCGAACATGAGGAACCGGTGGTCCGGGTTCTCGCTCCGCCCGGCAGCGGCGCCAAACGCCACGGCCTGGCGGCCGTTATCGGGCGACCGGGCGAACCGCTGATAGGTCTCACCTTCCTAAGAACGCGCAGCTTCGCGCCAAGAGAGCTGGGCTGGGCCAACATGTTCACCCGCCTGGTGGGCGAGTCGATCGAGTACCTCCTCGAGCGCCGGCGCGGCACGGTGCTCAGCGAGCTAGTCGACGCCGTCGACAGCGCCGAAGACGCCACGCAGGTGGTGCAGGTAGCCGTAGACCTGCTGTCGCGCGCCGCCGACGGCATGGGCACCACGCTCTTCCGCTACGACAGTGGCTGGTTCCGCGCCGAGGTCGTCTCCGGCGACATCCCGCCGGAAGCCGTGCAGTTCCTGAGAACGGGTTTCCGGGCGGGCGTGGGGCTCACCTGGGAGGTCTACCGCACCGGCGAACCGCTCTACTTGGAGGAGTACAGCTCGCACCCGGAAGCCACCGCGGAGCTGGTGAGTTTCGGGCTGCGGCCCATGGCGGTGGTGCCGCTGGAGCCACAGCGAGGCAGCCGCTTGATCCTGGCACTGGGCGGCTTCACGCCTAAGCGGTGGATGTCGCACGACTTAGAGCTGATCGAGCGCTTCCGGCAGGTGCTGAGGCTGCTCCTGCACCAGCGCTTGACGGAGGAGCGCCTGGCGGCGGTCATGCGCCTCGAGCGCGAACTGGTGGTGACGGACCTGGACGAGATGCCCGGCAAGCTCGTCGAGGCGGTCGTTCAGATGGTGCCCGGCGCCGAGATGGGCAACCTCCTGGTGCGCGAGGGGCCGGTCTTCAGGTTCTCCGCTATCGTCGGGGCGCCCCTGGAAGACGGCGATGAGCTTGAGTTCACCGAGGAGGAGGCCGTGCGCTGGTACAGGCGCGGTGAGGAGGCGTTCCGGAACGGCGAGCCCCGCCTGGCGGTGGCCGCCGACGGCGCCGGATTGGTGGACGTCA
>JBBAFX010000071.1:0-10106 GCA_041655195.1 Trueperaceae bacterium | reverse complement strand
GGGGCGTGTGGCCGCCTCGGAGACGGTTGGCGAGTCGCCCGCGGAAGCGGCCACGCCGGCGGAGGCTGCGTTGACCGCTGCTGAGCCCACCACGGACGGGGAGCAGCTTTAGACCTTACGGCCTGGCTTCGTCGAAGTAGGCGTCCTTTAGAACGTGCACCATGTCGAGCGCCTGCGCCGTGCCGAGCACCACGCAGTCCGCAGGGTTGGAGGCCACGCCCACGGGGATGGACGTGACGCCTGACAGGTAGGCGTCGAGGTTACGCAGCAGCGCGCCGCCACCCGTTATGACGATGCCGCGCTCGATGACGTCCGATACCAGTTCCGGTGGTGCCTGCTCCAGGACCTTCACCATGGCGTCGGCAATCTTCTTGAGGGAAGACTCCAGCGCCGTGACCACGTCCTCGGTGCTAACGGTCACGCTCTTCGGCATGCCGTCTATGAGGTCGCGGCCACGCACCTCGATAGTGCGGGCGTCGTCGGGCGTTACGATCTTGGCGGCGCCGATCTCGCGCTTGACCTGCTCGGCGGTGCGGTCGCCTATGAGCAGGTTGTAGCGGCTCTTCACGTACGCCATGATGTCGCGGTCGAACGTGTTGCCGGCTATGCGGAGGCTCTCCGAGACGACTATGCCGCCCAGGCTGATGATGGCCAGGTCGGTGGTCCCGCCGCCCACGTCGATGATCATGGAGCCCACCGGTTCGGCTATAGCGATGCCGGCGCCGATAGCGGCGGCCACGGTCTCCTCGATCAGGTAGCACTTGCGGGCGCCCACCTCGCGGGCAGCTTGCACCACCGCCCGCTTCTCAACGTCGGTGATGCCGGACGGTATGCAGACCATGATGTTGGGCCTAATGAACCGGCTCGGGCCAGTGAGGACCTTGCTGATGAACGCTTTGAGCATGCGCTCGGTCAGCGTGTAATCGGCTATGACGCCGTCCGCCATGGGCCTAAGCGCCGTGATGTTGCCGGGCGTACGGCCCAGCATGCGGTACGCCTCCTGCCCGACGGCCTTGACCTCGGTCGTGCCCTTCACGACCGCGATCACGGCGGGTTCTCTAAGTAGTACGCCCTTGCCCTTCAGGTGGATACGCACGTTGGTGGTGCCCAGGTCTACGCCGATCATGGCTCTCACGCTACCAGTTGCGCGGCGCCCTCAACGGCACATGAGAGGGGGCCTGCGAGCAGACCCGTCGGCGGGGCCGAACGGAGCGGTAACGGCGGTGCGCTTAGCATGGGTCATGGACGCAACCTACATGCGGGCCTTGATGCCCGACGGAAGCGCCGGCATGGCGCTGCAGCGTGTGAAGGAGCCCGCGTTACGGCCCGGCGAGGTGCTGCTGGCGGTAGCTGCGGCGGGGGTGAACAGGGCCGACCTCTCGCAGCTCGCCGGTCACTACCCACCCCCGCCGGGCGAATCCGACATCGTGGGTCTGGAAGTGGCCGGTCACGTGGTGCGGGTAGGGCCGGGCGTGGACGACACGTGGCTTGGTCGAGCGGCTTGCGCGCTGTTGGCGGGCGGTGGCTACGCAGAGCGGGTGGCGGTGCCCGCGGCCATGCTTATGGGCGTACCCGCCGGTTGGAGCCTGACGGAGGCGGCGGCTTTCCCCGAAACCGCGCTGACCGCCTACCTGAACCTGTTCATGGAGGGCGGCCTGCAGGCCGGCGAGCGCGTGCTGGTGCATGGCGGCGCCAGCGGGGTAGGCACCGCCGCCGTGAAGCAGGCCAAGCTGGCCGGCGCCACCGTGATGACCACCGCGGGCGGACCCGAGAAGGTGAGCGTGTGCCGGGAGTTGGGAGCCGACCTGGCGCTGGACCGCCACACCGGCCCCTGGCTGCCGGCGGTGCTTGAGCAACTAGGCGGTGTGGACGTGATCCTCGATATGGTGGGTCAGGACTACCTGGCGCAGAACATGGCAGCACTGGCGCCGGGTGGCAGGCTGGTTATCATCTCCACCCTCAGCGGCCGTAAGGGCGAGCTCGACATGCGGGCGCTGATGGTGAAGCGGGCGCGCGTCATAGGTTCGACCCTGCGCGGTCGGCCGTTAGCCGAGAAGGTGCGCATAGTGGAAGCCTTCCAAGAGCGCTTCGGTGCGCAGGTGGCAGGTGGCGACTTGAAGCCGCTAGTGGACACCGTGTTCCCGTGGACTCGCGTGAACGAGGCGCACGCGCGCCTGCGCGCTAACGACAGCATCGGCAAGTTCGTGCTGGAAGTGGGAAGCGCGGACGCCTGACCCAGCGGGGGAGGGTAAGGGCCGGCGTCCTGCGGTCCCGAGCTTAGGGTAGGCGCTGCGCCCAGGCGCGTGACGGGAAGGTTGGCCCACGCCGCCCACCTGTAGGCTCCGGCCGCTAGCTCGAGCCTGCTGGCCGGGCGGCGGTATCATCGCCGGCATGCAACCACGGAACACCGCCAGCGCCGGCGGGACCGCCGAACCCGCCGAGCCCGCCCCTTTCACCGCTCTAGCGCGTGTCTACGACCGGATCATGGCCGACATCGAGTACGACGAGTGGCTGGAGTTCGTTCTAACCAAGGCGGCAGAACTAGGCTTCACCGGGGGCCCGCTCCTGGACCTCGGCTGCGGCACGGGTAACGGCACCGTGCCGGTAGCGGAGCTGGGTTACGACGTGGAGGGCCTCGACGCCTCGGACTCCATGCTGGCCGTGGCCCGCGCTAAGTTGCCGCACGTGCGGTTCCACCAGGCTGAGTTCCAGACGTTCACCCTGGAGCGCCGCTACGCGCTCGTGTACTCAATCTTCGACTCCTTGAACAACCTGCTGACCGACGACGACTTCTCGGCCATGGCGCGGAACGTGCACGCGCACCTGGCGCCGGCCGGCGTGTTCGTGTTCGACGTGAACACCACGGCCGGCCTGCGGCAGTTGTGGGAGGGCGGGGTCGCCTCAGGTTGGGCGGACGACGTGTACTACCGCTGGGAGCACAGCTTCGACGAGGCGCGGCAGTTGGCCAAGGTGGAGGCGTACTGCGACACCGCTGAGGGCGCGTTCACGGAGGTGCACTACGAGCGCGGTTACGACCCGCCACTGGTGACCAGGCTCCTGACGGCAGCGGGTTTCAGGGACGTGGAGGTGCTGGCCCACCCGGACGGCGGCGCCTTGCACACCGACACGGACCGGTTGTGGGTAGCGGCGCGCCGCTGAACCCGGCCGGCGCCACCCGCGGCTGCAGAGCAACGTTCTGTTATTGCGGCTGCGTGCGCAGGCCCGCGTGAGCGGTCAAGGGTCCAGTCCGGCCTGCTCGCGCACCACGCGCGCCAGGTTCGACACGTCCTCGTCGCCGAAGCCGCGCTTCACCAGGCTGGTCTCGAGCTGCTCCACGTAGGCGGCTACCGGCATGGCCACGCCGAGCTCCTTGGCGGCGCTCAAGGCTATGCCCAGGTCCTTGCGGTGCAGGCGGGTGCGGAAGCCCAGCGGGTAACTGCCCTCGATCATGTTGCGAGCGCGGTTGGCTAGCACCCACGAACCGGCGGCGCCGCCGCCGAGCGCCTGCAGCGCGGCTTCCACGTCGATCTCGGCCGCCATGGCTAACGCCATGCCTTCCGCCACCGCCGCGTAGGTACCGGCGATGATCGTCTGGTTCACGGCCTTGGCCACCTGCCCGGCGCCTGAGGAGCCGACGTGAGTGATGGTGCTGCCCAGGTGCTGCAGCACGGGCCGTACCTGCTCCAGCGCTGCCAGCTCGCCGCCAACCATGATCGACAGGGTGCCTTTCTCAGCCCCCTCGCTGCCGCCCGAGACTGGGGCGTCCAGCATGTCGACGCCGTGCTCTAGGACCGCTGTGGCTATGCGGCGGGTGGTGGCCGGACTGATGGTGCTCATGTCCACCAGCACGCCGCCCTTCTTCATGCCTAAGGCCACACCGTTCTCGCCCAGCACCACGGCTTGCACGTCGGGCGTGTCGCTGACCATGGTGAACACCACGTCCGCGCCTTCAGCGGCGGCCCTGGGCGAGGTGGCGCGTTTCGCGCCCGCCGCCGCTAGCGGCTCCTCGCGCGACCGTGTGCGGTTATGCACCGTAACGTCGTAACCAGCGGCCAGCAGCCGGTGCGCCATGGGCGCACCCATGGTGCCCAGGCCAACGAAACCAATTCGCATCATGCTCCTCCGTTCGGGTCCTGCTTGCGCCACAGTTCCTGCAGCGTCTCGATGGTCCTGGTAGCCACCAGGCGGTTGCGGCGCGTTATGGCCGCGCGCCGCGGCACCGGCGGGTACTCGCCTGCTTCCTCATCTGCGGCGGTGGGCAAGTTGCCGCCCAGGCTGCCCAGCTTGGCGCGCCACTCTTCCAGCCACTCGCCCGGCAGCGCGCCGGTCAGTTCGGTGTCCGTAAGCGCTGCCCAGGCGTGCGCCCAGGCGCGCGGTACGGTGCGGTACGGGTCGTAGCCGCCGCCGCCCATGACGACCAGGCGCCCGCCAGATAACTCGTTGGCTAGCGCCACCATGCGCCGGTAGCTCTCGGCCATGGCGGTGAGCGAGAGGCTCATGTCCGCCAGCGGGTCGCGGGTGTGCATGTCGGCGCCGGCCTGCAGCACTATCAGGTCGGGCTGGAAGTGGCGCAACGCGGCGGGCACCACCAGGTCGAAGACCTCCAGGAACGATTCGTCCTCCGTATAGGGCTCGAGGGGCACGTTCACGGCGGTGCCGCGCCCGGCGCCCTTACCCGTCTCGTAGGTGTGACCGGTGCCGGGGAAGAGGTAGCGCCCCGACTCGTGAAGGCTGACGGTGAGAACCGCGGGGTCCTCGTAGAAGATCCACTGCACGCCGTCGCCGTGGTGGGCGTCAAGGTCCACGTACGCCACGCGCATGCCGTGGTTCCTGACGGCGTGCCGGATGCCCACGGCCAGGTCGTTGTAGAGGCAGAAGCCCGACGCGCGCGCAGCGAGCGCGTGGTGCAGGCCGCCGGAGAAGTTGGCCGCCCGCTTGGCCTGGCCGGACGCCACGAGCTCGACGGCCGTCACGGTGGCCGCCACCACCCCCAGCACGGCCTCGTGCATGCCGGCGAAGATGGGGTTATCGCTGGTACCGAGGCCGTACAACTGAGCGTCTGGCACCGCGTCACCGCGCGAGGCCGCCTTGACCGCCTCCACGAAGCGGGCGTCGTGCACATCGAGGAGCGCCTTGTCGGAGAGCGGAGCGGGCGTCACCAGCTGGTCCTCGGTGAGCAGTCCCGCGCGCTGTAGCAGGGAGCGCGTGAGCTCCAGGCGGATGGGCTTGAAGGGGTGGTCGCGCGACAGGTCGAAGCCGGCTAGGTCCGGCGCGTAGACGAACGCGTGGTCCGAAAGCCTCACGCTCGCTCTGGGGGCCAGTAGACGGTGTACCCGAGCCCGCGCAGGTGGGCGGCGAGTTCGTGCCCGGCCGCGGTGCCGACGCGCAGCACGAACGACACGGTGTCGGCGTCGGAGCGTGAGGTCATGACGCTGGAGACGTTGATGTGCCGACTGGCCACCCGGTCGAGGAGCCCTGCCAGGGCGCCGGGGCGGTTGACGACCTCGACCTCCAGGCGGGAGGAGGCCTCGGTGACGCCCGACATGCGCACGAGGGCGTCCAGCATGTCGATGGCGGTGACTATGCCCACGAGGCGACCGTCGTCCATGACCGGCATGGCGCCTATCTTGTGCTCTCTGAGGACCTTGGCGGTCTCCTCGATGGGGTCCTCGGGGTCGGCGGTCAGCACGGGGAAGACCATGAGCGCCGACACCGGGTCGCTGGACTTGACGCCGGCGGGCGCCTTGGGGTGGTCGGCGCCTACGAGGCGCACGTCGCGGTCGGAGACTATCCCCACTAGTCGATCGGCTTGGCCGTCGTTACCGGCCTGACCCAGGATAGGGAAGTGGCGGATGTTGCGCTGCTCCATGAGCAGTTGAACGTCGCGGATAGGCGTGTCTGGGGCTATGGCCACGACCTGCCTGGTCATGATCTCTCTTACGAGCATCTTCTCTCCATGGTTGGGGCGATGCTACCAAGCGGCGGCTGGCGCTCCCGGGAGTAAGCCGCGCAGGCGATGGAACTCGGCGACCACCTCGGTCGGCGCGTTAGGACCTACGCGTGCCATGAGGGCGTTGGCGGGGCTAGAGCGGATCTCCTCGTCGGTGGTGGCGAACAGCTCCAGGCCGGCGGAGCCGTAGAGCCGTTCGAGCATGCGGCGGTAGGCGAGATCGCCGAGCCCGCTGCGGGCCAGGTCGTAATGCCAGGAGTAGAGGGTGGCGAACACCACCGTGTGATCGAAACGGCCGCCCTCGAACGAGGCTGCGAGCAGCCGCTCGGCCCAGCGTTGTCCGCGCTCGGTGGGGGCAACCTCTATGGCCCCGAGCTCGAGGATCTGGCCCGTGCGGTCGAAGCCCCACGACTCGATCTCGGTGGGGGGATGGAACGCCACGTAACCGAGCAGTTCGTTGCCCCGCACGAGGGCGGTGACGGTGCCTGGCGGGTCGTCAGCTATGGAGACGAGCGCCTCCAGCTGGCCGGCTGGGTCGCGGAAGCGGTCGAGTTGCGGGTGGGGCGTGAGGCCGGCGAGGAGGCCCGGTGTGGCGGCCACCACGATCCGGGCGGGTTCCGGGCCGGCGCTGCCCACGCTCAGCCCGCCGAGGCGGGCCTGGACCGCGAGCGCCAGGCTGCGACCAGGGCGTCCGGCAGGCGCGCAGGGGTGCTGGGTCCGGTGCCGTCGACGCCGAGCAGCAGCCGCAGGCGGCGGTGGCTCTTCCAGCCACCCTCAACCTGCGCTTCGTCGGCGGCCTCGCCGAAGGCGCGCAGGAGACCCTCGTGGTAGGGCGCCAGCGCGGCGTCGTCGAGGGCGGCTACCAGCACCTCGGCCGCTTCCTTCTCGTTGCCGGTCGCTAGGTGCGCGGCGCTGGTCAGAGCGGCGAGCTGCGAGCGCAGGCCGGTGTCGCCGCGTTCATCCTGCAGCTCGGCTGTGACCCGGTCGAGCGCCGCACCGGCCTTCTGCAGGTCGGCGAGCGCGCCCTTCAGCTCACCCCGCCGCAGCTGGGCGGCGGCGCGGGCGGCGAGCGCCTGCGCGCGCTGGTAATCGAAGGGCGAGACCTTGAGCGCGGCGTCGGCCAGCGCCTGGCCCTCGTCGCCGGAGGCCGCGAACTGGCTGGCCAGCAGCAGCGCCTGCCGCCTGAGGTCGGTCTGGAAACGGGGCGCGTCGGCGAGGGCGGAGATGACCTCGTCTATGCGCTGCCGGGCGTGCCGCAGGTCGGGACCGTCGACGCCGTCGCGCAGCACGGGGAAGGGCAGGCGCAGGGGCTGCGCCAGACCGCGGCAGGCGTAGGAGGCCGCCAGGTGCAGGGTGCCGCGCAGCACCCTGAAGGTGGCGCTGGTGCCTGCGGCGGCGGCGTAAGTGCGGAAGGTGGCCAGCGCGTGGGTTACGAGGAAGGTGGCCTCCTCGAAATCGCCTAGCGCGAGGGCGGTGTAGGTGGATTCGTCGTCGATCTTGGCGCGCCAGAAGTCGAGCTCGTGGGCCGGTAGCTCGGCGTTGTTGATGAGCTCACGCGCGGCGCCGAAATCGCCTGCTGAGGCGGTCATCTCGCCACGCGTGCGGTGCAGCGTGCCGCGGCGCGCCAGGTAGCGGGCCTGTTCTTGCGGCAGAGCTTCCGAGCGCCGCGACAGCTCCACCGCGGCGTCGAGCGCCGCTAGGGCAGCGTCGAGGCGGCCCAGGCGCAGGTTCACGTCGCCGCGCTGGAATTCTATGCGCGCCTGCACGAGGTCGTCGCCGGCTTCCGCGGCCGCGAAAGCGGCGAGAGCCTCCTCGAGATCGCCGCGGTCCTTGGCTATCAGTCCCTCCCAGACAGTGGCTTTAGTGAGCGCCTGCTGAGCGTGCCCGCTGCCGGGCGTGCCGACCAGCCGCTTGAGTTCGGGCCGGACCCGCTTGGCCACGATGTCGGCGGCTTCAGCCAGCTCGCTGCGCCAGCGGAGGATACTGGCGCGGGTGAGGGCGGCCTCGGCGCGGATGAGCGGATCGTCGATGACGGGGCTGGTGTCCAGCAGGACCTCGGCGCGGTCGTAGCGGCCGGCGAGCACCTCGCCCTCCGCCCTTTTGACGAGCGTCCAGGCTTGCAGGGTGGGGTCGGCTGAGGCGGCGCCAGTCTCGAAGGCGCGGAGCGCGTCGGGGTGCTCGTACGCCCCCAGCTTCACGTAATGACTGGCCACCTCGCGGGCCACCAGGTCGAGGTCAGCTTGACCCTTGAGCTCATCTAGCGCCGCCTGCCAGATGTTGCGCACCTGAGCGTGCGGTACCGAGTGCGCGGCTAACCAGTCGGTCAGCTCGCGCCAGTCGCGCGCCTCGAAGAGGTGGTGCAGGAAACGAGCCGCCACTTCGGTGCTGGGGTCGGCCTCGGCCGCCTGGCGGTACGCCCCGGCCGCGGCGCGCTGCACGCGCCTGTAGTAAGTCGGGTCGCTCTCCGTGAGCCGGGTTTGCAGTTCGCGCGTCAGTTGCCGCGAGAAGCTTCTGTACTGATCGGTCTGACCAGGTACCGGGTCGAGGAACGACAGCTCGAACGGGCCGAGCTCGCGTTTCACGCCCTGCACCTCCCGCAGCACGCCGGCAGAGAAGGTAGGGAACGCCGGCGGTGAGAGCACCGCCAGGGACGCCAGGAAGGCGCGCAGGTCTGGGTCGCCCGTCTGCTCCACCAAGCGCCCGAGCTGCTCGATGTACTGCTCGCCGGCCTTGGCGTCGCCCTCCTGAGGCGCTCTGGCCTGCGCGAGGAGCGTGAGCGTGCGCAGCTCCTCGAACGAGCGGCCGGCGCGCTGCACGATGTCCTCCTGCTGTGCGGGCGAGAGGTGCGGCACGCGCGCCTTGACGAAGCGGCGGGCGTCGGCGGCCGTGGGTGGCGTCAGACGGATGGGGTCCGTGAACGGCCCTAAGCGCTGCATGGCGCGGGCCGGCAGGTCGGTCATGGTGACGAAGAGCGAGATATGCGGCTGGCGCGCCAGCGGTTCGATGAGCGTGACCCACAGCCATTCGGGCCCGCTGACGCGGGGGACTTCAGGCGTGTTGAGCCGCAGCGGCGCCAGGCCCATGCTGTCCTGCGTGGTGAGCCCCTGCGATACGTGCAGTAGCAGCACCATGGGCTCGGTGCGTTGACGCACCGCTTCCAGCAGCACGCGCGCCACCTCGGCCTGCGAGTCGGCTTGCACCGCGTAGGCGCTGGCCGTGGCTATGCGCACCAGGCGCGACTCCATGACCTCGGACGCCACCCCGAGCTGCAGGCCGAGGCGGGTGAGCGAGGTGGCCAGGTCCACGGAGCCGAACTCCAGCCGCACGCAGTTCTGGCCCTTCATGCCGGCCAGCTCTAGACCGTGCTGCACGTAGTCGGTCAGGAGGGTCTTGCCTGAACCGGGCCGGCCGGTGACGAGCACCTTAGGCATCTCGCCTGCGCGGATGCCGCCCAGTAGCGCCTTGTAGGCCTTGCGCTTGTCGCGGCCCATGAGCTGCAGGACCTCCTGCTCGGCGCTGGCGTTGGGGGAGAGGAGCGCCTCGAGCTCGGGCATGTGGAGCGGCGCGTTGCCGGCGCCGCGCCAGAGCTCGTCTAAGATCAGGAAAAGCGCTCGCTTGTCTGGAAGGCGACCTTTGTCGCGGTAGATGATGTTACGAACGACGTTAGGGTTGGCGCCGCGTAGCTCCATGGCGTGCCGCAACCAGTTGATGCTGCCCACCACCCCGTGCTCGTCGCGGCGATGCCCAATGGCATGGCGCACCTCCTCGAAGATGGGACGCCACGGGCTGCCTGCCTCGCTGCGGTTACTCGACATACTGTTAGTTTACCTGCATATCGCGAGCAAGTACACAACTTGGGGCAGTGCTATGCTCCGCCCATGAGCCTGCTCGCTAAGGCCGCTTCCGGACAACGACTCAGCCCAGACGAGGCGGTAGCCCTGTACGACCTGCCGCTCTTCGATCTGGCCGCCGCAGCCGACGCCGTCAGGCGGCTCCGCACCGACCCCGAGGTCGTCACGTACCTCATCGACCGCAACATCAACTACTCCAACGTCTGCTCCGTGGGCTGCTCCTTCTGTGGCTTCTACCGCACCCGCCGGCAGGACGACGCCTACACCCTCACCTTCGAGCAGATCAGCGACAAGATCCGCGAGTT
>JBBAFX010000070.1:0-10109 GCA_041655195.1 Trueperaceae bacterium | reverse complement strand
CAGGCGCTGCCTGACCGACGTCGAGAGCGAGGTCCGCACCTCGTTCGTGTACCCCATGGAGTACCGCCCGTCCGACCGCCCGCTTGAGCTCGACGAGTTCGACGAGGAGGGCAAGGAAGACTTACTGGTCTTCGGCGCTCCTGAGGTAGACTTCGCTTCGTTCCTCACGCAGATGCTCGCCATAGAGCAGCCGCTCACGGTGCTCTGCAAGGAAGCCTGCCTGGGCCTGAACGAAGAGGGCGTGAACCTGAACGAGCACCCCGAGCTCGCTCCCAAGGAGAAGCCCGCGGAGCCCAAGACCACTTCGCCGTTCGATGCGCTCAGAGATATCGACCTGAACGCCTGAAACCCAGGCTGACAAAAGGAGAACCGTCAAGATGGCCAAGCACCCTGTACCCAAGAAGCGCACCTCGCGCGCCCGCCGCGACTCCCGCCGCGCTCACGACGCCCTGCAGGCGCCCACCCTCGTGGCCTGCCCGCAGTGCAAGAGCATGAAGCCGCCTCACGTCGTGTGCCCCGAATGCGGTACTTACGACGGCCGCCAGGTGATCGCTGAGGCCTAGGTAATGGGCCAAGCGTGAACCAGACAAGGCTTACTGCCGGCATAACGGCGCTCGGAGCGTACGCTCCCGACGGCATCCTCACCAACGAAGACCTGGAGAGGATGATGGACACCACCGACGAGTGGATAACCACTCGCACGGGCATCAAACGCCGGCACGTAGCGGCTGAGGACGAGTTCACCAGCGACCTCGCGTTCCGCGCGGTCGAGGACCTGTTAGCGCGCCACGGCGACGACGCCCTGGCCGGCGTCGACATGGTCATCGTGGCCACCAACACCCCGGACGCCCTGTTCCCCGCCACCGCGGCGCTGGTGCAGGAACGCTTCAAGCTCAACGCCGGCGCCTTCGACCTGCTGGCGGCCTGCCCCGGCTGGATCTACGCGCTTGGCATAGCCAAGAGCCTCGTGGAGTCCGGCCAGAACAAGCGCGTCCTGGCTATCGGCGCTGAAGCGCTGACCAAGATCGTCAACTGGGAGGACCGCTCCACCGCCGTTCTGTTCGGCGACGGGGCGGGCGCGGTCGTCGTTGAAGCTGTGCCCAGCGGGTACGGCGTTAAGTCCATGGTCATGGGCGCGGACGGCGCCGGCGCGCAGCACCTGCACCGCAAAGCGGTGGGCCGCTGCCTACCCGGCGGCGTGGAGCTAGGCGACAACCTGTACATGAACGGCCGCGAGGTCTACAAGTTCGCGGTGCGGGTTATGAACACCTCCACCATCGAAGCGGTCGAGAAGGCCGGCCTGAGCATGGACGACATCTCCCTCTTCGTGCCGCACCAGGCCAACCTGCGCATCATCGAAGCCGCACGCGAGCGCCTGCAGCTCGAACCAGAACGGGTCATCGTCACGGTCGACGAGTACGGCAACAACTCCACGGCCAGCATCCCACTCGCCATCCGCGACGGTCTGGACTCCGGCCGCGTGAAGGTGGGCGACAACCTGCTCCTCGTCTCGTTCGGGGCGGGGCTAACCTGGGCGTCGTCCGTGGTGACGTGGGGTCCGCACTGACCCACCGCACCGCTGGTGGCGCCAATCAGCTACCGTAAACAATCATGAACCGTTTCTACGCAGGAACGATCCCCGCATGAGCGGCGTACGCCTAGCCGCCCTCTTCCCCGGCCAGGGCTCACAGAAGGTGGGCATGGCGCATGAGCTTTACGCCGCCTCACCCGCCGCCAAGCGCGTGCTGGACGAGGCTGAGCGCGCCCTCCCCGGCCTGCTGAAGCTCATGTGGGAGGGGCCCGCCGAAGATCTGCAGCTCACCGCCAACCAGCAGCCGGCCCTGGTGGCCGCCGGCGCAGCCGCCTACGCCGCGTGGCTGGAGGCTGGCGGCCTTGCCGCCGAGTTCGGCGCGGGCCACTCGCTGGGCGAGTACACCGCCCACGTGGCCGCCGGCTCGCTCAGCGTGGCCGACGCCGTACAGCTGGTGCGGCGCAGAGGCACCTACATGCAAGAAGCCGTGCCTGAGGGCCAGGGCGCTATGGCGGCCGTCATGAAGCTCGAGCAGACGCAGATAGACGAGGCACTGGCGCGCGTGAGCGCAGACGCCCCCGCGCTGGTGGTCGAGGTGGCCAACCTCAACTCGCCAGGACAGACCGTCATCTCGGGTAACACAGGGGGCGTGGCGGCAGCTTCCGCCGCCCTGAAGGACCTGGGTGGCCGGGTCATTCCCCTGAAGGTGAGCGCACCGTTCCACTGCTCGCTCATGCAGCCTGCAGCGGACCAGCTGGCGACCGACCTTACGGCCACCGCGTTCGCCGTGCCGGCTTTCAGCATCGTCTGCAACGTCACCGCCGAGCCCCTACCCGGCCCTGCCGCCGCCCCTGGGCTGCTCACGCAGCAGGTAACGGGCAGCGTGCGGTGGGTGGAGTGCGTGGAGCGGCTCCAGGCGCTTGGCGCTACTCACTACGTTGAGTTCGGGTCCGGCAGCGTGCTCACCGGCCTGGTGGGGCGCATCCTGGACGGCGCGTTCGCGCGGGCGGTCGACGCCCCGGGCACGCTAGCGACCGTAATCGAGGAGGTACGGAGTTGAGCGGTACTGGTTCTGAGGTTACGGGCACCGCCCCCGGCGACGACCCGCGCGTTGTACTGGTCACGGGCTCGAGCCGCGGGCTCGGGCGCGCCATGGCCGAGCGGTTCGGCCGTGACGGCTACCGCGTGGCCGTGCACTACGTGAGCTCCGCCGGCCCCGCCGAGGAGGTGGCCGCGTCCATCCGTGCTGCGGGCGGCGACGCGCACGCCTTCGGCGCCGACGTGGCCGACCCGGAAGCGTGCCAGGCGCTTATCAAGAGCGTAGTGGCGCACTTCGGTGGCCTAGACGTGCTGGTCAACAACGCCGGCGTCACCCGCGACGGCCTGGTGCTGCGCATGAAGGACGACGACTGGCAGGCGGTGCTGGACACCAACCTGAGCAGCGCCTTCTACCTTAGTAAGGCCGCGCTGCGCGGCATGCTCAAGAGCGGCACGGGCCGGATAGTGAACCTCACCTCCGTGGTGGCCCTGCGCGGCAACGCCGGCCAGGCCAACTACATCTCCTCCAAGGCTGGCCTCATCGGGCTGACCAAGGCTCTGGCTACGGAGTACGCCGGCAAGGGCGTGACCGTGAACGCCGTGGCGCCCGGCTTCATCGAGTCCGATATGACCGCGGCCCTGAGCCCCGAACTCAAGGCGGATTACCTGCAGCAGATCCCCGCTGGCCGCTTCGGGTCGCCCGAGGACGTGGCCGCTGTGGTGGCGTTCCTGGCGAGCGTTGAGGCCGGTTACGTGAACGGTCAGACGCTAGCGGTTGACGGTGGCATGGTCATGCATTAGTGTTTGCAGGGCTCGCGCGCCAGCATCGCGAGCGAGCCGCGTGCCTGGAAGCACGTGTAGACAGGGCCTGACGGGCCCGCCAAGGCGTTCAGAGAACGGGTTGGACCCGTGCTAGAATTCGCCAAACTTCAGCACAGCATGGGAATACCCGAGGCGTGCTGCCTAGGAGGAAGTTCGTGGACGAGCACGAGATACTCGAAAAGATCAAAGAAGTCGTGGCTGACAAGCTCGACGCCGACCCCAGCGACGTCACCGACGAATCGCGCTTCATGGAGGACCTGGGCGCCGATTCGCTCGACGTGGTCGAGCTGATCATGGGCCTGGAGGACGAGTTCGGCGTGGAGATCTCCGACGAGGAAGCCGAAGGCATCCGCACCGTCGGCGACGCCGTCAAGTTCATCAGCGAGAAGCAGTAACTCCCTCGCTCCCTATCGGGTGTGTAAGAACGGTCGAACCGAGCTTCGACCGGTATCGTAGGGCGGTATGAGACGAGTCGTAGTCACCGGCTTGGGGCCTGTCACGCCCATCGGCGTGGGCGCCGAGGAGTTCCTCGTCGCTCAGCACGAGGCACGTAACGGCATCCGCCGCATAACCAACTTCGACGCTTCCGACCTGTCGGTCACCATCGCCGGCGAGGTCGACGTGAACGTCGAGGATTACATCGAGCGGCGCGAGGCCAAGCGCCTCGACCGCTTCGTGCACTTCGCCCTGATCGGTGCCGAGCTGGCGCTTCGCGACTCGGGGCTGACAGCTGATGACGTCGCGGGCGACCGCACCGGCACCGCAGTTGGTTCCGGCATCGGCGGCCTCGAGACGTGGGAGAACCAGTCGGGTATCCGCTACGAGCGGGGTGCCATGCGCATGAGCCCGTTCTTCATCCCCATGCTCATAGCCAACATGGCCAGCGGCCACGTAGCTATGCGCTTCGGGCTCACGGGACCCTCCTCCAGCGTGGTTACCGCCTGCGCCACCGGCTCCAGCAACATCGGCGAAGGCTGGCGCATGATCCAGCAGGATGAGGCCGACATCGTGTTCGCCGGCGGCTCCGAAGCGCCCATCACCCCCATGGGCATAGGCGGCTTCGCCGTCATGAAGGCGCTCAGCACCCGTAACGACAGCCCCGAGACGGCCAGCCGGCCGTTCACCGCCAGCCGCGACGGTTTCGTGGCCGGCGAAGGCGCGGGCATCCTGGTGCTCGAGGAGTACGAGCACGCCAAGAAGCGCGGCGCGCGCATATACGCCGAGGTCATCGGCTTCGGGTCCAGCGCCGACGCCCACCACATCACGGCGCCAGCTCCAGGTGGCCGCGGCGCCATCCGCGCCATCGAGTCCGCCCTCAAGTCGGCAGGCATCAGCGCCTCCGAGGTGGGCTACATCAACGCGCACGGCACCAGCACACCCGCCAACGACCTGAACGAGACCCTGGCCTTCAAAGCCATCTGGGGTGCGGACGCGCCCCCTGTGTCCTCCACCAAGGGCATGACGGGCCACACGCTCGGCGCCGCCGGCGGTATCGAGGGCATAGCCACCGTGCAGGCCCTACATTCGGGCGTGCTGCCCCCCACCCGCAACTACACAGATCCCGACCCCGAGCTGGACCTCGACTACATACCCAACGAGGCGCGCCAGCAGCAGGTCGACGTGGCTCTCTCCACCAACTTCGCGTTCGGCGGTCAGAACGCTGCGGTGCTGTTCAAGCGGGTGTAGCTGAGCAAGCGGGCGCAGCCGGCGCTGACGAACTTGTCGCGGTCGGTGTCGTCGCAGTCGGTGTCGTCGCAGTCGGTGTCGTCGCGGGCGGCTTTGCCCGCGTGGTGTAGCCGCGGTCGGCCTGACTCGCGTGGCGTGGCCGCACCGCGCAACTAGAGCCTTACCGCCTGCTCAGCAGCCGCCCTAGTGCATTCAGCTCGGGTATCCGCAGCGCCGCACCCAACCCTACGTACACGATGATCACGGTCAGGCCGCCCACCGCCAGGCGGCCGATCTGCCCGAACCAGCCCGCGGGCAGCGGCACCAAGTGCAGCACCCACGCTGCTGCCGCGAAGGCCACCAGTGCGGCCAGCCAGACGCGCGCAGCTTGGCGCCCCCACGCGGCCAGCCCGAAGCGCTCGCGGTTTGCCACCAGCACGGCCGCCACCAGCAACTGCGCCCAGGCCGCGATGGCGGTGGCCCACGACACGCCCGCTATGCCGTAGGGACGCGAGAGCAGCACGTAAAGGAGCCCCTGCAGCGTCAGGAAGCAGAGCACCATGAGCACGGGCGTGCGCACGCTGCGCCTTACGTAGAACGCGCGCACCAGCAGGTTGAAGGCGCCTATCGGGAAGACCGCCAACCCGAGTGGCAGCGTGGCCGCGATCGTGAACGCCCGCAGTTCCGGGTCCATGGGCGCCCCGAACAGTGACCGCCAGTTGTACACGGCGTCCACCGAAGGCGCCGCCAGCAGCGTTAGGGTCAGGCCCGCCGGCACGGTAAGGAACGTGATGAAGCGCAGGCCCTCAGCCAGCGTAGGCGCGAACGCCTCGTCCTGCGTGGCGGCGTGGTGGCTCAGGCGGGAGTAATAAGCCAGCGCCGGTGAGATGCTGAAGAGCCCCAGCAGCAGGCTGAGGAACAGGTCTGCTAGGTAGAAGGCGCCCTGCGCCCCGGCGTCGATGCCCGTGATGACGTTCGAAGCCACCACGTTCAGCACCTGCCGGCCGCCCGCGGTGAAGGTGAACGGCACCATGAGCAGCAGCACCTCGCCCATGGCCGGATGCCATAGCGCACTGGGCTTGGGCAGGAGCCCGTTACGCGCCAGCGCCGGAATCTGCACCAGCAACTGCGCCAACCCGCCGAACACGTGCGCCAGCGCCAACATGACCGCCTGGCCAGGGAAGAGCGCCATGAGCGTCACCGTGACCACGTTCAGAGCCACAGGCGCCCAGGCGGGAGCGAGGAACCTCTCCTCCGCGTTCAGGATGCCCATGGCCAGCGCCGAGAACGAGATGGCCGGCAGGAACGGGAACACGACGCGGATGAGCTGCGTGGTGAGCTCGAGGTCCACGTTGCCCGCATCGGAGATGAGCAGGCGCGCCAACAGGGGCGCCGCCAGGAACGCAGCCAGCATCAGCACGCCATTAGCAAGCGTTAGGAGCGCCAGCAGCGCCCCCGACAGGCGCCGCTGCTCCGCCCGCGCGAGCCCCTTGTAAACCGGGATGAACGAGTTAGTGAGCGCCCCCTCCGCCAGCAGCTCGCGGAACAGGTTAGGCACCTTGAACGCGGTGACGAAGGCGTCCAGCACCGCGGTAGGGAAGAACTGCGCCAGTAGCGAGTTGCGCACCAGCCCCGTGACGCGGCTGGCCAGCGTGCCGATCATCAACGTCAACGCGCCTCGGCGCGTGGAACGAGCGGGGCTGCTCACGGGCGTCATCATCGCATGCAGGCACGCGGGCGGCTCGCTGGGGCGCATCGCATGCGGTTCCACCGTCAGTGGCGCTATATTGGGGGCATGAGCGACCGTGCCCCTCGTCAGAACATCACGGCCCTGTTCGAGCACCCCTCGGCAGCGCAGGACGCCGCCACGGCGCTGGTGGACGCAGGCTTCGACAAGAGCCGCGTTACCCTCCAGCCCGGCGCGTCCGAAGACGTGCTGCGCACCGAGCGCAACCAGGACCCCGACCTCATCTACCGCGGCTTCATGCCCGCCGACAGGGGCCTCAGTCTGGGCTTCGTAGCCGGCTTCCTGGCTGGTGGCCTCCTCGGCCTCATGCTCGGCTCCGGCAGCCTGGAGCTCATGGGTAAGGAGCCCGCCATGGCCATCGGGCCCTTCTGGTCCGCCGCCGTAGGCGCCATCGTCCTGGGCCTCGCGGGCGCCTTGGCCGGCTACATGTTCAACACGCCCCTCCCCGCCCCCGAACCGCCCGAAGGCGAGAACCTCCGCGTCTCCTTCCCCACCATCGTGTCCGTCACCACCACCGGCGACGATCTGCAACGCGCCCGCGAGACCCTCGAGCGCTCCTCGCCCAGGTCCGTGGCGGTGTGGCAGGCGGATAATGGGGATTGGGTGCGGGTTGCGGCTGGGTGAGGCCGTTACGCGCACCGAAGAATTCGGATAGGACCACACCTTGAGTAGCTTCAACCGGTACATGGTTACCGGCGCCGCAGGCTTCGTGGGGTACCACGTGGCCGAGCGATTGCTGAGCCAAGGCCATCAGGTCTTGGGTATCGACAACGTTAACGACTACTACGACGTAGCACTGAAGCGCGCACGCCTGGCGCGCTTGGCGCCCCATAGCGGCTTCCGGTTCGTAGAGATGGACCTGGCGGACCGCGCCGGGGTGGAGGGTGAGTTCCAAGGGTTCCAGCCGGGCGTCGTCATCCACCTCGCGGCGCAAGCTGGCGTGCGCTACTCCCTCACCAACCCCCACGCGTACGTGGACAGCAACCTGGTCGCCTTCGTTAACATCCTGGAAGGCTGCCGTCACCACGGCGTTAAACACCTCGTGTACGCCTCCTCCAGTTCCGTCTACGGTGCCAACACGACCATCCCGTTCTCGGTGCAGCACAACGTAGATCACCCCGTCAGCCTCTACGCCGCTACGAAGAAGGCTAACGAGCTGATGGCGCACACTTACTCTCACCTGTACAGGTTGCCAACGACCGGTCTGCGCTTCTTCACCGTCTACGGGCCATGGGGCCGGCCCGACATGGCGTACTACCTCTTCACCAAGGCCATACTCGAGGGCCGCCCGATAAACGTGTTCAACAACGGCGACATGCGGCGCGACTTCACGTACATAGACGACGTGGTGGAGGGCGTGATCCGCACCGCGGAGCGCGTGGCGGCTCCCAACCCGGAGTGGAGCGGCGCCCACCCAGACCCGAGCTCTTCCAACGCGCCTTACCGCGTCTACAACATCGGTAACAATCAACCAGTGGAGCTGCTGAACATGATTCAGATCCTGGAAGACGCCTTAGGGGTGAAAGCCCAGAAGAACTTCCTGCCCATGCAGCCGGGCGACGTGCGCGAAACGTACGCCAACGTAGACGACCTGGCACGCGACGTGGGCTTCAGACCCAGCACCTCGCTGGAGGAGGGGCTGGGGCGGTTCGTGGAGTGGTACCGGGGGTACTACGGGGCGTGAACTTGTAACGCCTGCTCCGGATCGGCGAGAAGGATTTGATAACCTCACACCGTAGGCCAATTCACAGGGGGACCGTGACAATCTCGTCAGTCTTGCTCCGTCATACTCTTCCCGTTGGTACCAAGTTGCGGTGTCGGAGTTGATCTCTTGAGTCGTTCGTCGAACATCCATGTAACGGGTAACCCCCACGGGGCTGTCGGACTCCACCGGCCGCTCGCGTGGCGCCTGGCGAACGCCTGCCAGCACTCGGGGCGCCCGTGAAGGAGCTAACGACCAACCCGCGCAGCACCAGCAAGCGCTACGTGTCCTCGGTGCTGACCCTGAACGGCGCCGTCAAGTTCGCCGTCGACTGCGGCCTGTTCGTGGTGGCCACGGTACTGGCCTTCGCGCTGCGCTACGACGGCATGGTTCCCACCGCACTACCGGTATTCATAGCCCTCTCCTTCTCTCTACCCATCAAGATCCTCATGGAGCTGGTGCTCGACCTGCCCTCCCGGTCCTGGAGCAACCTCACGTTCCGCGACCTGGGCGCCCTTCTGGCGCTGGCCGCCGTGGTGGTCGTGCCTGGCACCCTTCTGCTGGTGGTGTTTGGATCGCGCGTCGGTATCCCACCTTCGCTGGCACTCCTTGACGGTGCGCTGACGTTCTTCCTCATGGCGGGCGTGCGGGCGCTGGCGCGCTACAGGCACGAGCAGTCCGTGGCCAGCCTCATCGGACCCGACTTCCGCAAGCGCGTCCTGGTAATCGGCGCTGGCGAAGCGGGGGCGCTAACGGTGCGCGAACTGTTCCGCCACCCGGAGACCGGCATGCGTCCCGTGGCGTTCCTAGACGACGACGTCATGAAGCACGGCAAGCGCGTCTCTTCTGTACCCGTGCTGGGCCCCGTGTCGATGGCCAAGGACGTGATCCTGGAGCAGAAGATCGACGAGGTCCTGATAGCCATGCCCTCGAAGGGCGGTTCGACCGTGCGTCAGGTAATCGACCACGTGCGCGAGGCCCGCCCCAACATGGTGTACAAGATCATCCCCGGCGTCTACGAACTGCTGTCGGGCAAGGTCGACGTTAGGCGCATCCGCGAGGTCGACATCGACGACCTCCTCGGACGCGAGCCCATCCGGCTGGACACCGACACCATCCTCGGCTACTTGAGTGGTAAGCGCGTCATGATCACCGGCGCAGGCGGCTCCATCGGTTCCGAGCTGGTGCGGCAAATCTGCCGCTTCAACCCCGGTGAACTCATCCTCTTCGGGCACGGCGAGAACTCCATCTACTCCCTGGAGCGGGAACTCGAGCGCGACTGGCCGTCGATCAAGTATCACGGCGTCATCGGCGCCATCCAGAACGGCGCCCGGCTAGATTACGTATTCACCCGCTACAGGCCCGACATCGTGTTCCACGCCGCCGCTCACAAGCACGTGCCGCTCATGGAGGAGAACCCCGAAGAGGCCGTGTTCAACAACATCATCGGCAGCCGTAACCTCATTGGGCTCGCGCTCAAGCACGGGGTGACCCACTTCGTGAACATCTCGACCGACAAGGCCGTCAACCCAACCTCGGTCATGGGCGCCTCTAAGCGGATCGTGGAGTTCCTCGTGCAGGACGCGGCTCAGAAGGCCGGACCG
>JBBAFX010000069.1:0-10211 GCA_041655195.1 Trueperaceae bacterium | reverse complement strand
AGACCGGCGCGCCAGCTGGACCGGCTACTACGAGATAACCCCCGACAACAATCCGGTTCTGGGGCGTCCTGTGGGCGTAGACGGATGGACCAACGCCTGCGGCTTCTCCGGCCACGGCGTTCAGCAGGCGGCTACCGTGGGGCGCCTCATAACCGAGGAGTTGCTCAACGGCCGCGCCACCACCATCAACATCGACGAGTTCCGCATCGAGCGGTTCGGTCGGCAGGCTGAGGCAGGGGAGCGGCACATCGTCTGAGGTTGGTTCACTGTTCAAAGTGTGTGAAACTTTGACGCCGCCCTGACGCCTGCCTCCTAAAGTGCGCCAACGGCAACACCTGATGACCCCGTTCGGCCTGTGAGCGCACTCAGCACTCGCGGGGTGCGTTGCCGGAAGCGCGGATCTGGGCCTAACGCCTTTAGGCCGACCAGGTTCAGAAGGGAGCGGGAACATGAACACCACGCCGGCAAAAGCCGCTACTCCTCGCAGGCGCCTCTTGTTCGCATCGTTGATCGTGGCCCTGTCATTGGTGCTCGGCGCATGCGGCTCAGGTAACCCACCAGACCCCGGTGGCCCTGAAACGTGTGTCTTCGGTACCTCTACGTTCGGCAACTGCACGTTCGGTCCGTAACGCCAGGTCAGCAAATGAACCCGCTAGAAGACCGTTCTGCCCGAGGTGTGGGGCAGAGGAAAGGAAGCACCCCATGAAATTACGCAAGACTCTCTTCGCAACAGCCCTGATGAGCGCGCTGGCGCTCGGGGTTTGGGGCCTAGCCGTTAGCTTCACTACCTTCAACTTCAGCGATGGTGACACGCTCTCGGCCGCTGGCCTCAACAGCGCGCTTAACGACAACTTCAGTGCAGCCGAGACCGCGATAAACGCGCTTGAGGCGAAGGTCGCCGAGCTCGAAGGCATGCGCGCCACCCTGCCGATCGCCTACGGTTGGGTCTCCGGAGACGGTTCGAACATATCTGGCAGCGGCAACTTCGAGGTCGTTAATCACAACCCCGCTACTGGAAGGTACGACATCAGCATCGACGATGAGTCGATTTACTACCAGAGCGACTACACCATGGTCACGGCCACCGATGACACAGGCAATTACGCTACCGTAGCTTCCGTGAGCGGTAACTTGCTCGTGTACCTTTATGACGCCGATGGAAACCCCACCTCCGGAGGATTCAACTTCGTGACCTTCAAGCGTCCCTAGCGCCTGGCGCTAGGGTTCCTGTGCAGAGCTGATGAGCCCCTGCTCTTAGCGGGGGCTCATCGCTTCCTCAGCGTTACTTGAAAGAGAAAACCGCACGAGCCGTAAACGGTTGCTTCACATTCCCCCAGCAGACTCACAAGTGTAGGCGCGACGGTCGGGTGTTCGCCCCAGAACGCGCCCGCTTGGAGGTAAGAAGCATGACCAACTTAGGCTCGGCCAACCAAGACCGCCCCACACGCCGCGTCGGCGGGCTCTACAAAGTGCTTGCAACCCCGATCCTCATCCTGCTGGCCGCTTGCGCCATGCTGCCGGTCATGGCCCAGCAGCCCACGACCGCCACCATCACGTTCGCCGAAACCGCCACCGTTGAAGGCGAGGGGGCAACTGCAACCGGCAGCCACGTGCTCATTACCTCGGGAGGCACGTACACGGTAACGGGGCAGACCCAGGACGGATCGGTAACCGTCAGCGCCGCCCAGCAGAACGTGACCCTAATCCTTGACGGCGTGGAGATAACCAACCCTGTAGGGCCGGCCGTCTACATAGAGGCAGCGGAAACGGCCACCGTGACGCTGGCCTCGGGCACCCTCAACGTGCTGGTAGACGGAGGCCAGAGCGAGTTCGACGCCGCGCTCTACGCCGACTCCTACCTGGTGATCGACGGCGACGGCACCTTGAACGTGTTCGCAGCCTACGAGGGCATCTCCAGCACCTCGCACATCGACATATTAGGCGGCAACATCCGAATCTTCGCCCATGAGGACGGCATAAACGCCAACCAGGACGGCGTGAGCCACATCGATATCAGCGGCGGCTACGTGTACATCCAGACGGAAACGGGCGACGGCATCGACTCCAACGGCAGCCTCACCATCAGCGGTGGCGTGGTCATCACCCAGGCCGCTCTCGTGGACGCCAACAGCGGCCTCGACGCCGACGGCGCCGTGACACTGAACAGCGGCGTGATCATCGCAACGGGCAGCCCGATGATGGGTGCAGTGGCGGCCAACTCCACCCAGGAGAGCATCGTCGTGAACTACGGCTCCGTTCAGTCCGCCGGCACGCTGATCGTGGTGCGCGACGACAACGGCAACGACCTGTTGGCCTTCGCCCCGGCCAACGACTACCGCCAGCTAATCTTCAGCTCGCCCGAGCTTAGCCAAGGCGTTACCTACACCGTGTACGCCGGCGGCACCCCGACTGGAGAGGCCGTTGATGGCCTCTACGCGGATGGTGCTACCGATCCGGGTGCGGTCGTGACCACCGTTACTACTGACAGTGCGCAGGGGGCGGGGCAGGGGTTCGGTAGCTTCGGCGGGGTGCGCCGTCGCTAATCTGCTCAAAGGAAGCCCGCCCAGGAACATCGCGTCCTGGACGGGCTTTTCGTTGGTGGGCCCTACTGGATTTGAACCAGTGACCAATCGATTATGAGTCGACTGCTCTCACCGCTGAGCTAAGGGCCCTCAATATCCGCTGCGTTGACCGGTGTCGGTCGTTCCTGCCGGGCTGGCGGCCGCGGCGGTCTTAGATTCTAGCAAGGATAGGCGCTTGGCGTGGAAGCGCGGGCGGTAGGTGCGCGCCACGCCCCGCGCTAGGGCCGCGAACGGCCTGCCCCCAGTGAACGCCGCCGCTACCGCAAGAAGTGCGCGTGGACCTAGTCGGCCCTCGCCGGCCACCAAGTAGACGGGCTCCCAGCTCGGTGGCCGGAACTTCTCCTTGAACGCCTCCAGGCCCGCGAAGTCGTAGAACCTGCGGCCGTGAGCGTACGCCCAGGCGAACGCCAGCCTGAGCCAAGGCGCGGAGTCGTGACGCACAGCTGGGTCCGGCCTGTGCCTACGCGACAACGGCGAGAGCCCAAGCGTGAGCCGTCCAGCGCCTAGAGTCGCTAGGTCGCGAGCAGCGTGATCGATCAGCAGCTCGGCGGTGCCGTTCGGAGCGGCAGGGTCCCTCACCACCTGTTCTATGAGCCAGCCATCTCGCAAGGGTATGGGGGACGCCACGAGGTAACCGACCGCCTCGCCGTCACGGCGCGCGACGTACAAGCGCCTGTCCGCGTCGAACAGGTCGGCGCGCTGCGCCGCTGGCGGCAACAGGCGAGCCCCCGTGAGGAACCCCAAGGGCGGTAACCCATGTGAGGCCGCCCAGCGCTCCCTAAGCGCGCGCAACCCCGCAGCGTTGGGCCCGAACCTCAACTCGCTCACAGCGTGCCCCTCCACCAGCACGCCCTTGTTACGCGCCCGGTTCAGCTGAGCCCGCAACGAGGCGTGCGCGTCGAAGGTTCGCGCCCACGCGCCGGCATCCCACACGGGCTGCGCGCCGATCAGCGCCACCTCCGCCCGCCGCTTCACCAGCTCGAGCCAGCGCGGCTCCACCCCGAAATAGCAGGTGGTGAGGCCCCGCCGCCGTCCCTCCTCCTCGAAGCGCCTTGCCACCACGGGCAGCTTCTCGTAGTCGGCGACCGGCGCGCCGGCCACCACCCGCACGCCGACGTGCTCCACGTAGCCGACCAGCCCGTCACCGTCCGGCGCGAACCAGTGCCTTATGTCTGGGTTCATGAGTTGGTAGGCGGTGCTGTTCCAACCGTGTCTCAAGACCATCCCGCGGGCGCGCAGGTCCTCCTCTAGGGTCGCCTGCCGGTCGCGTGAGGTGTCGGCTTTACCTGGCGGCACGCACGGATGTTAGCGCCACCGCTACGTGAGCGGTGTACGTGAGCGTTCACAGCCTTTATACTCTCCGGCGGACGTTGCCCCGGTGGCTCGCATGGCCAACCGGCTCGCTAGCCGCCAAGCCCGTTCAGGGCGGCGTTCGGGGTCACTAGTACCCCATAGTGAGGAGCACCGTGCCGAGGACGAAGTACGAGATGACCGCTCGCGGTCTAGAGAAGCTGAAGGAAGAACTCCGTTACCTGAAAGAAGAGAAACGTCAGGAGCTCACCGAGTACATGGGTGCCGCACTGGCCGACGGCGACCTGCGCGAGAGCGCCGCGTACGACGAGGCGCGCCTGCTGCAGAGCGCCAACGAGACGCGCATAGCCGACCTCGAGGAACTCATCCACCGCGCCGTGGTGGTGGAGCCCGAGGTGGGCGACGCGGCCACCGCGCGCCTTGGCGCCAGCCTGACCCTGGCGGACAAGAGCGGCGACAGCATGGTCTTCCACCTGGTTGGCACACACGAGGCCGACATCCTCGAGGGCCGCGTCTCCGACGAGTCGCCCCTGGGTCAGAACCTCATGGGCAAGCGCGTGGGCGACAACGTGGTGGTCACCAGCCCCACCGGCACCTCCACCACCTACGAGGTGACGAACGTAACGTTCGAATGAGAGTTCCCGCGTGCCTGTTGTGAACCGGGCTTAACCCGGTCCGTCATCCTTCTCAGCACGCTCCGCTGGTAGATTCAGCGCATGCTTCGACTGGCGCTGATCCCTTTCGCCCTCGTGGTGGCGGCTCTCGTCCTCCTGGCGGTGTTGCCAGGTAGGGAGAACGTGGTGCCCGGCGGAGCGGTCGAGCTTGAGGACGTGGTCGTAACGCTCTACCCGCGGACCGACCCCGACGCCGTGTGGTACTTCGCCACGCCGCACGCCGAGTACGTCCCCTCCACCCAGGAAGCCACCCTCCACAGCGTTGAGGACGGCCGCCGAACCGTGGCAGGGGAGACCGATTTCACGCTTCACTCGAGCCAAGTGACCATAGACAGGTCCGAGAACCTGAGGGGCGACGAGATGCGCGCTCACCTGGTCGATGACGACCTGGACCTCCTCATGCAGGCCCGCGCGGGCCGGCAGGTGCTCATCGATCAACGCAACGGCCGCTTCGAGGTACCGCGCGCCATCATGTCGGGCCCCGACCTGGGCGAGAGCGTCTTCGAGGACATGCGCATAAGTTTCGACTTCACCGACTTCGAGTCTGGGGGTCCCGGCACGGTCGGGTACGCTCAGTTCATGGTCGACGTTAACGGGGAGAACTAAGTGAAACCACGTCCTGCTCTCACCTCGCCGCTCTCCATCCTGGCCACCCTCGCGGTTACGCTGCTGCTGGCCCTCGCCATCGCGCAGGAGGCGACGGACACGGAAACCGCTGAGCGCCGCATCATCACCATCGACGGGTCGGGCGGTACGCAGCGCGGCAACCTGCGCTCGGGACCCATCATCTACGAGCACCCCGACGAGTTCGGCGTGCAGGCCACCGTCTCCACCCTCACCATCCGCGGCAGCTTCGCCGAGCTGAGCGCCCCTGAGGGCACCTCCATCGGTACCGGCGGTCAGCGCACGGCGGCGTTCCGTAACGGCGTTCGGGTCGAGCGCGGACGCATGACGGCCGCGGGTCCCGCCCTGACCTACAGCGAGGCCACCGGCCTGGGCGTGCTGGAGGGACCGGCCGAGATCACCGTAGCGCCCGACGAGGAGGGCGGCGATCCCGTCCAGATCTCCGCGCAGATGGTGGAGTTCGACGTTGATACCGACCGCTCCACGTCTTCCGGCTCCGTGCAGCTCGTGAACGGCAACCAGATGGCGCTCGCCGATCAGCTGATTTACGAGGAGGAGCGCACGCTCGGGGTGTTCACCAGCGCTGGCTCGCAGGCGCGCATGACGCGGCAGGACGCGGACGGCACCGAGATGGTCATCACGGCGGACGAGATCCGCGTGTTGACGGACGAGAAACTCCTGTACGCGCGCGGCAACGTGACCGTAGTCGACGGGCCCATCACCAGCACCGGCGCGGTGGTGTTCTTCGATGACAACACTGGCGTGGCCGAGATCGTGGGCTCGCCCACCGAACCCGCCCAAGCGGTGGACGCCGATAGCGGCGCCACGCTCAGCACCGACCGCATCAAGCAAGACATCGAGTACGACTTCTTCGAAGCTATCGACGCTTCCGTGCCGAGCGAGTTCAACGTGGCCGCGTTCGACCTGACGGGCGAGACCGCGCCGTGAACCGCGGGGGCGCCGGGCGGCTCCGACTGCCTGCGCCCCGCGGCGCCCTTCTGGCGCTCGTGCTGGTGGCGGCCTGCGCCGCTTGCATCACGACGCTCCTGCTGGTGCAGAACGTGCGGGCGCAGTCGGCCACCACGTTCAGCCTGCAGCGCGACGACACCGAACTCGTCATCTCCAACCTGGCGCTGGCCTCCGCGGGCGCTCGCACCATAGGCAACAACCGCAACTGCGAGGAGGGTCACCGGCTGACCATCGTGTACGGCCCGGCGCCGGGCAGGGTGGAGACGCACGTGGAAGACGCGGTCCTCACGTCCACCCTGGCTGTCATCCGCGCGCCCGTGGAGGCTGAGGAGGGTCAGGGCGAGGAGACCCTCGAGCTCACCGACGCCAGCGTCACCTTCAACCGGCCCGGCTGCATCGACGAGAGCGAACCGGCGGCCACCCCGCGCGTGAGCCTGGTGCAGGGGCGCACGGAAGTGATCGGTTCGCGCTTCTTCCTGGACCGGAACGTGGACGAGGGCGTCATGGACGGCCCCATAGCGCTCGAGCGCGCCGGCTCCGAAGGGGGAGAGCCGCTCACGGCCACTGCCGAGAGCATGTCGTTCGCCGTCGGCGAGCAGCGCGCCACCCTCGTGGGCAACGTGCAAGTCACCAGCGAGGAGCGCGTTACCAGCGGCGACTCGCTGGAACTGGATGAGGAGGCCGGCACCGCCGTACTCGTCGGTAACCCCGCGCGGAGCGTGAAGGGCAGCGACGTGCTGGAAGGCAACCGCCTGCTGTACTACCTGGACTCCGACGACGTGGTGGTCATCGGCAACGTCACGGGCGAGTTGGAGATAGAGCTGGACTGAGGGGGTCTGGGTTGGGCTCGGTGGCCCGGGCGGACCGGGCGGACCGGTTGGGTCGGGCAGGCCGGGTTGGCCCGGTTGGGTCGGGCAGGCGGTGCCCGCTCTGGGTTCAGCCCCGCTTGGGCAGGGTTACTACCAGCACGCCGGCTGACAGGTGCGCTGTGCCCGTCTCCGCGTCCACGGGTGCGGGCAGCTGGAATGTGCGCTGGAACGGGCCCACGGCCCGCTCGCTGAAGATGGCTTCGCCCAGCTCGAAGCCGGGCTCCCGCAGGCCAGCCACGTGCAGTTCATCCTCGTCGGTGGCTATCTCGAGGTCAGCGAGTTCCACTCCCGGCACCTCGATATGAAGCTGGAACGCGTGACCCAGGTCGACCATGTCGGCTTTAGGGGTGAGGGGCGCGCGGTTGGCGTGGCTATCCAGAAGGGCGCCGATGCTCTCGCGGATGTCGAGCAGTTCCTGAACGTCGGCTCCGGTGCCGTACTTCTCGATCTTCATGGCGAGAGTGTAGCACCGGGGTTTCAGCGTTAACCGCTGCCCGCAGAACACGCGCGGGGCCCGTCTGTTAGCGTTCGTTATGGCCGTCATACCCATGCTGGCCGGACCCACCGCGTCCGGGAAGAGCGCTGCCGCCCTGCGTTTAGCTGAGCGGTTCGGGCTCGATATCGTGAGCGCGGACTCCATGCAGGTGTACGTGGGCATGGACGTGGGCACCGCCAAGCCAAGCGCTGAGGAGCGTGCGCGGGTGCATCACCACCTGGTGGACGTGGTCACGCCAGCCGAGCCGTTCTCGGTCGCCGACTACGTGCGCGCGGCCGAAGCCGCTATCGGTTCGGTCCTGGCCGAGGGACGCTCAGCGCTGGTCACGGGGGGAACGGGCTTCTACCTACGCGCGCTGCGCTTTGGCCTACCGACGGTGCCGCCGGCGGACCCGGAGGCGCAGGCGCCGCTGTGGCGCCTGGTGGAGGCAGGCCGCCTGGAGGATCTCATCGAGGAACTGGCAGCGGCCGCCCCTCAGGACGCGGCGCGCGCGGAGCGCAACCCGCGCCGGGTGGTTCGGAGCTTGGAGGTGCTGCGCGCGACCGGCAAACCGCCGAGCGCCTACCCGCACCTGCCGCCGCGGTACGAGTACGACATGGCGGTGCTGGACCCCCCTGCGGAGCCTTTAGCTGAGCGCATCGAGGACCGCGCCCGCCGCATGTTCACGGCCGGTCTGATGAGCGAGGTCCGCGCGCTCCTAGCGCGTTACCCGCAGCAACCCACCGCCCTGCAGGGGATCGGTTACAAGGAGGTAGCCGCCCACTTGCGGGGCGAGATCACCGAGGCGGAGGCGTTGGAGGCCGTGGTGGTCGCGTCCAGGCAGTACGCCAAGCGGCAACGCACGTGGTTCCGGCGAGAGCCGGACGCGCGGACTTTGCATGGTTTCGGGGACTCGCTGGGTGAGGTCCTGGAGGTGTGGGCGCGCGCCGTGCTGGCGCGGTGAGCGCCCTTAGTCGGTGCTGGCCTGCTCCGAGTCTTTACCCTTCTTACGGCGGCCGTGGAAGAAGCCTTTCACCTTGTCGGCCACGCTCTCGTGCTCGGAGAAATCCTCGCCCGCCTCGGCTGCGTATGCCTCCAGGTGCTCGCGCGCCTGCTGACTAAGGCCCGTGGGAACCTTGACCTTGACGGTAACGATCTGGTCGCCGTTTCCGGACTGACGGAGGCGCGGCATGCCCCGCCCGCGCAGCCGGAACTCGGTGCCTGGCTGCGTGCCGGCCGGGACAGCGAGCTCCTCGTCGCCGTCCAGTGTGGGCACCGTGAGGGTGGCGCCTAGGGACGCCTGGGCTATGCCCAGCTCGAGCTCGTGGTGCAGGTCGTCGCCGACGCGCTCTAAGAACGGATGCTTCTCTAGTTGCAGGTAGACGTAGAGGTCGCCGGCTGGCGCCCCGCCTACGCCGGCGTTGCCTTCGCGCGGCACGCGCAGCCGGTAGCCGCCGTCTATGCCGCGGGGGAGCGTAACGTCGACGGTGTCCTTGGCTATTTCGCGGCCACGCCCATTGCACACGCGGCACGGTTCGGTGATGATCTCGCCGTCGCCGTGGCAGTCGGGGCACGTGCGCGCGGTGACGACCGCGCCGAAGATGGATTGAGCCTGCACGCGCACCTGACCGGCGCCGCCGCAGCGATCGCAGTTGCTGCGACCGTTGGAGCCGGGTTCGGCGCGTTCACCGTGACAGTGGTGGCACGCCGCCATGCGCTCGAGAGGAACCGTTACGGTGGCGCCATCGCGGGCCTGCTCGAGGGTTATCGAGAGCTCCGCCTCGAGGTCCTCACCGGGGTGACCCCGTTGCCGGGCTCTGCCGCCGCCGAAGTTACCGCCGAAGTTAGCGCCGAACACGGAGGCGAAGATGTCGAAGATGTCGCCGCCCATGGGGATGCTCTCGTCCACGCTGCCGTAGCGGTCGTAACGGGCGCGCTTCTCGGCGTCGGAAAGCACCGCGTATGCCTCGTTGATGGCTTTGAACTTCTCTTCGGCTTCGCTGTTCCCGCGGTTGCGGTCGGGGTGGTAAGCGAGGGCGAGCTTGCGGTACGAGGCCTTGATGGTCTTCTCGTCGGCGCTGCGCTCGACCTCGAGTATGGCGTAGTAGTCCGGCATGCAGCGGCCAGTATAACGGAGCGTTCCGGCCGGGCCGGTTGCCCGCGGCTCAAGGCAGTTCCGCCGGCAGTGGGGCCGGCGGAACGGTGTGCCTCAGGCTCACGCGGCGCCTGGAGGGGCTGGTTGGAGGAGCGCTCTGTCAGCCGCGCCGCGTGAGCGATTGAAGCCGTTTGGAGGCCTCCTCAGCGTCGATCTCACCCTTCTCGAGCTGATCGAGCACGCTAGCGCGCTCCTCGGCGGGGTCGGGACCGACCTCGTAACCGAGCGCGAGGAGGAGCTTCTCGAAGCGGAGCCTGACCGTCGGGTAACTGATCCCGAGGATGCGTTCCACTTCCTTGAGGTTGCCGCGCACCTTCACGTACAGGCGCAGGAAGTCGAGGTTCTCCTCCGGTAGGACGGCGAACTCGTTTGGTTCGAAGCGCCCCTCGATCTTCACGCCGCTCTCCTCGCACTCGAGGCGCGTGACGAGCAGGGGGCCGCCCGTGACGGGGCATTCCGTGGGCATGGGTAGTCTTGGCATTGCTGGTACTCCTGTCAACGCGGTCAGTACGCCGCTATCTCTATGAGAGTGTCGCCCGTTCTCACCTGCAC
>JBBAFX010000068.1:0-10264 GCA_041655195.1 Trueperaceae bacterium | reverse complement strand
GCGTGGCGGCGGGGCTCATGCCTGCACCCCCGCCAGCAGCCGCTCCACTTCCTGCAGGCGCGGCAGGCTCGGCTGCGCGCCGTGGCGGGTAACGGCCAGGGCGCCGGCGGCGCTGGCGAAGCGCACTGCTTCCTGCGTGCGCGTGACCGGGTCGTCGTCCGCGCCGTGGGAGCGCGCCACCGCCAGAGCGAACGCCCCGGTGAAGGAGTCGCCCGCTGCGGTTGTGTCGACCGCCTTGACGCTAAACGCTTCCTCGCTACCCGAAGTGACCTGACCCTCATCGTCACGGCACGCCCACGCGGCGCCCCGCTCGCCGAGGGTGATGACCACGTGGGGCGCCAGCTCAAGCAGGCGCTTGGCGGCGGCCTCAGCGTCCGCGCTGACCGTGAAGGACGGGGTGCCCAGCAGCAGGCCTGCCTCGTACTCGTTCACCAGCAGGTGCGTAACGTCCTGCAGTTGCACCCTACTGAGCCGCTCGGCGGGCGCCAGGTTGAGGATCACGGCCATGCCCTGCAGGCGCGCTTTGCGCGCGGCGGCCAGCACGACCTCCAGCGGCACTTCCAGTTGCAGTATGAGCGCCGCGGCGCCGTCGAAGGCCTCGTCGGATAAGTCGGCGGTGGTGACAGCGAAGTTGGCGCCGGGCGAGACGACGATGCTGTTCTGCCCGCGTTCGTCGACCTGAATGAAAGCCACGCCGCTCGAGCCTTTGCTGACGCCCAAGTGCGCCACGTCCACGGCGTCCGCCTCGAGCGACTCTCTTAGCTCCGCGCCGAACGCGTCGCTACCGACGCGGCCCACGAAACGCACCTCGGCGCCGAGCCGCGCCGCCGCCACGGCCTGGTTGGCGCCCTTGCCGCCAGGGTGCGTCACGTAATCGCTCCCAATCAGGGTCTCACCGGGGGCGGGGTGGCGCGGCACGCCCACCACCAGGTCCATGTTCACGCTGCCTACCACGGTTATGACGGGCGCGCCGGGCTCACGGGCGCCCGGTTGGGGGGTGCGGCCCTGTTCTGCCACGCTAATTACGCTCCTCCCTGCCAAGTAGAGCCATCTCGGTGGCCTCACCCGGCCAGGTGACCAGATCTGGGGGCGCGGTGGAGCCCCGTTCCACGAGCTCGACAGGCATGACCACCCGGCGGGTGGCGCGCTGCGGGTCGCCTAATCGTTCCAGCAGTAACCGCACTGCGGCGGCGCCCATGGCCGCCAGCGGCTGCCTGACGGTGGTGAGTGCCGGCTGCATGAGGGAGGCCCAGGCTACGTCGTCGAAGCCGACCACCGACACGTCGTTCGGTACGGACAGGCCCCGCTCCGTCAGGTAGCGCATGACGCCCGAGGCGACCATGTCGTTAGCGCACACCACGGCGTCGTAGTTCCCGCCGTCCAGTAGCGCCCTGGCCTCGGCGGATAGCTCGTGCGAGAAACCCGTATGCGATTCCCACACGGGCGTAAGTGGCGCGAAAGCCTCGATGAAACCGCGACGCCGGCCTCGGGAGCTAGGTAGCTCTTCGGGCCCGGAAAGCAGCGCTACGCGGTTGTGACCTAGACCCGCTAAGTGCTCTGCCAGGAGCCGCCCGCCTGCCACGTGGTCGGCCACCACGGCGTCCGTGTCCGGAACCGGGCGGTCGATGGTCACCACCGGCAGCTCCGGCGTGGAGCGCCCTGCCACGTGCGGGGCGTCAACGTCGACAGGCACCCAAATGATGCCGTCGACCTGCCCGGCGGCCATGCGCTGCAGGCCCGCCAGTTCGAGAGCGGCGTCGTTCTCGGCGTCGTAAACCATGAGCACCTTGCCGGCCGCGCGGGCGGCTGGCGCCAGCGCGTGCAGCAGGGCCACGAAGAAAGGATTGGCGAGGTCGGGGAGCAGAACGCCCAACGTTTGCGTGCGGCCCGTGCGAAGGGCGCTGGCCTGCAGGTTCGGCACATAGCCGAGGGCTAAGGCGGCGGCGCGAACACGTTCGGTCAGCTCGGCACTGACATGCTTGGTGCCGCGCAGAACGTGTGAAACGGTGGCCACGGAGACCCCGGCCTCCCTGGCGACGTCTTTCATGCTCGCCATATCCGCCTCCCGCAGGAAGGAGCGGTTAATCGTTTAACCGCCTGCTATGAGGTTAGAGCGGTTCTGGCTGCCGCGGGTGGGCCGGGTGATGGTGTTGGTACACAAGCCGCCGGTTCAGGATCGGCCAGCTTTGGGAGTTCATGGAGTTCTGGGGCTTCATGGGGTGCCAGGGGATCCACGGGCTTCATGGGGTGGCTGGTGCCGGCTGCCGTTCGTACACGAGGTAGCGCGCCGTGACCCGCATACCTGCCGCCAGGTAGAGGCGCGGCGCACCCGAGGGTGACTCCGAGTCGACGGTGAGATGCACGGACCTGGCACCGCGGCCGTGGAGGAGCCACAAAGCGTCTGCCAGGAGCGCCCCGCCCAGGCCGCGCCGGCGCCACTCGGGCACCACGCGCAGGCTCTGCACGTGGCCGTTCGCTGCCGGGTCGTCAGGAGCCGGCACCTCCGAGATGGCCAAGCCCACTATGCTCCCGCTGCTCTGCGCAATGCGGAACAGCGTCGGGTCGTAGGTGAACGCGCGTGCCGTCCACTGCTTCAAGTCGTTACCGGGCCGTCCCCACATGCCAGTGGAGCCAAGCTCGAACGCCTCATAGACGGTGGGTTCGTCGACCTCACCCCGGTAGGCGCGTACGCTCACGTCCGCCGGCCAGGCGGGGGCGGGTGGGGGCTCCGCCAGCTCGCGCTCCATGCGCAGCACGGCCCGCACCAGTTGGTAACCGTTGGTCGTGAGGAGAGCGGCGGCGGGGCCGTTCCGCTCGGGCAGGTAGTGACGCACGCGGGCAGGCGTTGCGCTCAGGCGCGCTGCCTTTCCCTCGAAGAAACTGATCAGGCAGGTACCTATGCCCCGCCCCGTGAACTCCGGGTGCACGTAGCCGTAAGCCAGGACCAGCTCGGCACGGCTGAGCACAAAGTCGGCGGCGGCCACCACGCGGCCAGCGGGGTCCTCAATGACGAGGCTCTCCTCGGCAAGGTCAGCACCGCCCCAGTCGGCCAGCACGTGCGCGGCGGTGGTCTCCCCCTTGCCCATGTGTTGCGCCTGGTCGGCGGCTATGACCGCGGCCACGGCCGCGGCGTCCGCCAGAGTGGCGGGCCGCGCGGAGTAGCCGGGCGGCAGTTTGGCCGGCCAAGCGCGCGGCCGTCCATCTGGCTGTTCGGGCGGCTGTTCCGGCGCCTCGGCGGGCATGCTCAGATGTCAGGGAAGATCAGGTCAGGGTTGAACCAGACGATGAGGCTGGCCCAGTCGTCGGTATAGGCGTCCTCGATGTAACCCTTTATGAGGCCGTAAACCTCGAAGCCGTTACTCAACTGGAACGTCAGCGTGGGGTCGGTTAGCTCGCCGGCTTCCACCCGCTCCACGTACTCGGCCAGGCTCATGCGCTCCCGGTACTGCGGGTAGCCCGGCAGCTGGCCGCCCGCCACGATGCCGCGCTTACCGAGCCGCCGCACCAGCGCCTTACGCGCGTCGTACAGTTCGCGGCCCAGCCCGAGACCGCGGTAGTCGGGGTGCACGCTGATGTCGGCGCCGTAGTACCAGTCGCCCTCAGGGTCGTGGTTGGCGTACGTGCCGCCCGCGATCATCTCGTTGAAGGAGTGGTCCGGGTTGGAGAGGTCGAAGCGCACGAGGAACCCGGAGCCCAGGCCCACCACTCGCTCCTCGGGCAACGGCGTGCCGTCTGGCGCGTCGGCGGCCAGGGCCACGAACTCGCCCTCGGGAAAGACGTCCTGATGCTGGCGGAAGTGCGCGGCCTTCATGAGCTCGTGGTCGGCCAGGTTGGGGAACACGGTGCGCTGCAACTCCTCCAGCGCTTCAGCGTGTTCGGGCGCGGCGGGCGCCACGCGCACCCTAGGCTTGGTTCCGTTAGCCGCCATGCTCAGACCTCGACGGTGCCGCCAGCGGGCACGCCCTGGCCCGAGCCAGCACTCACCACGAAGCGTTCGTACTCGCCCTCGCTCGGTCGGCCCGCTACCGTCCACAGCTCGCGCGTGGCGGGCCGCATGATGACGGCGCCGCAGGTGCCCACGAAGCGCGGCTCCACACCTACGTGGCAGATGTTGGCGGTGTCGGCCGTTACGGCCTGCAGGTCGTCGATGGTGAGGTCCCGGCGGTCGAGCAGCCGGTCAGCGTCCGCGAGGCGCGCCTCCGAGTCTCTCTGCGAGGCGGGTTCGCGCTTGCGCTCCACGGCGCGGGTCTCAGGCAACAGGCAGTGGTTGGTGTGCGCCAGGGCCGCGTCCTGCAGGCGCTGCACGTGGGTCGTGCTGACCATGGCCTCCACGTGGGCGCCGTTGCCGGCAGCGTCCATGATCATGTAGTAGTGCGCGCCCGCCAGATGCGCGCCTTTCAGCACCGCCAGCGCGGCGTCCAGCGTCTCCTCTTGCAGTATGCGGCGCACCACGAACGGCCAGGTCACGCCCGCGCGGCCGTTGGCGCCGAGCAGGTTGGTTATCCCGACGCTGAGGCCCGCCTCGTTCATGCCGATCATGCCCACCGCGCCAGCGGTGGTGAAGACATCGAACGCGGGCGCGTCCTGCGGCCTGCCGCGCAGGAGCACCACGTGCTCGGCCGAGCCCTCATGCATGTCCCAAGTCTGGCCTATGGCGCCCTGGCCGCCCCGCATGCGCGCGTTAGGGACCAGGAAAGCCGTGCAGTCGTCGAGCGCCTTGGTCTCCAGCACCACCTGTGAGCCGGCCGCCATGGTGTCGACGAAGTCGGTGAAGCCGCCCACCACGATCAGTTCGGCGAGGCTCAGGTCGGTGGCGGCGGCCATGCCCTCTAGCTCCTCGGTGAGTTCAGGTGAGAAGTGCCGGTGGTGCTCCAGGCACGCCTCGGCCATGGCCAACACCTCGGCGCGGGTGGAGGAGCGACCGGTCCAACCCGGTTCGCCGGCGAGCCGCATGCGCTCAACCGCGTAAGCGCGTATGGCGCCCCGGAACGCGCGGCCGTGAGCCAGCCCGAACTCGTACGGAGAGCCGCGAAGCTCCAGTGTGGGTACTTTCATGTGCACATCCTAGGCCTCTCGAGTGGGTCGCCGGCGTCATGCATGCGTAGGAGGCGCCGAACGGGCTCAGGAGAGGATGGAGCCGTCCTCGGTGCGCCAGCCGAGGCGCACGGGCGTGCCCTCGCTGAGCATGCCGGCGTAGCCGTGCCGCTGGTTCTGCACGCGCGCCACCACGTTGAAGCCGCCCACGTCCACCAGGTAGCGGGCGTCGGTGCCGAGGTAGTGCACGCCGATCACGCGGCCAGCGAGCTCGGTGTGCGCGGCGTCGGCGGCAGCAGCGTCGTCAGCGACCGCGGACACCTCCATCTTCTCGGGGCGCACGGCCAGCGTGGCGGGGCCGCCCACCTCAACATCGGGGTCGCGCAGCACGCCCTCCAGCGAGGCGCCGCTGGTCAGGCGCAGGAGGCCCATGCGGCCGTTCTTGCTCTCCAGCGCGCCCTCCACGAAGTTGGTCTCGCCTATGAAGTCGGCCACGAAGCGGCTGGTGGGCTGCTCGTAGATCTGATCGGCGCGGCCGATCTGCAGGACCTCACCCTCGTTCATGACCGCTATGCGATCGGCCATGGTGAGGGCCTCCTCCTGGTCGTGGGTCACGTAGATGAACGTGATGCCCACCTGCTGCTGCAGCTGCTTTAGCTCGAACTGCATGGCGCGCCTGAGCTTCAGGTCGAGCGCGCCTAAGGGTTCGTCGAGGAGCAGCACGGAGGGGCGGTTGACGAGGGCGCGCGCCAGCGCGACACGCTGCCGCTGCCCGCCGGAGAGGGCCTTAGGTTTGCGGCTGCCCACGTGCGGCAGGCGCACCATCTCCAGCGCCTCCTCCGCCCGCTTCTTGGCCTCCGCGGCCGGCACCTTGGCCATCTTCAGACCGAACTGCACATTCTGCATGACGGTCATGTGCGGGAAGAGCGCGTAGTCCTGGAACACGGTGTTCACGGGCCGGTGGAAGGACGGGATGCCCTCCATGGACTGCCCGCGTAACAGCAGCTCGCCTGAGGTGGGGTCCTCGAAACCGGCTATCACGCGCAGGGTGGTGGTCTTGCCGCAGCCGGAGGGGCCGAGCAGCGCGAAGAACTCGCCGTCGGCTATCTCCATGCTCACGTCGTCGACGGCGCGCACCTGTTGCTTGGTGCGCGCGTCGACGAACTCCTTGACGAGGTTACGGATCTCGACGGCCGGCTTGCTCATGCGTGTGGGCTCAGCGGCCGATGAAGATGCGGATCTCGTCCCAGGCTTCGAACAGCAGCTGCTCGCGTTCCGCGGACTGCGTGGCGAAGAAGAGGCGCTCCTGCGTCTCGGCGCTGGGGTAGATGCCAGGGTCCTCCGCCAGTTCGGGGTCGATGAGCTCCATGTCTATGGCGGCCAGGTTGGGGCTGCCGTAAGCGGTGTAGTTAGCGATGGAGGCGCCCACGTGCGGGTCGAGCACGTAGTCGATGAAGGTCTCGGCCAGCGCCTTGTTGGGGGCGCCCACGGGGATGACGAGGTTATCGAGCCAGAAGTTGGTGCCCTCTTCAGGGATGACGTACGCGTACGTGTCGCACTCGCACTCGTCCATGATCTGGAAGATGTCGCCCGAGTACTCCACGGCAATGTCGACCTCGCCGCGCACGAGCATCTCCTGCCCGTCGTCCTTAGCGATGTAGACCACGTTGCCGCCGTTATCGATCAGGAACTCGGCGGCCTCGCGAATGGCGGCGGCGCCCTCGGCGTTCGGGTCGTGACCGGTCATGATCAGGCCCACGCCGATGAAAGCGGTGGTGTCCTCCAGCCACGCCACGGGGCCGTCGTAAGCGAAGAGCTCGGCCCAAGTGCTTATCTCGCCGACCTTCTCGACGTTATAGCCGATGCCCACGGTGCCCCATTGGTACGGCGCGCTGAAGCGGTTACCGGGGTCGAAGGGCAGGTCGAGGAAGGTGGGGTCCAGGTTGGCCCAGTTAGGGATGTTGGCCTTATCGAGCTCGAGGATGAGGCCCTCGTCGACCATCAGCGTGACGATGACGTCGGACGGCACCACGAGGTCGAAGCCCGGGTTGCCCTGGCGCAGGCGCACCAGCATGTCGTCGTCTGAAGCGTAGGTGTCGTACACCACGTTCACGCCGCAGGCCGCCTCGAAGTTGGCGATGGTGTCCTCAGCTATGTAAGTGGCCCAGTTGTAGACGTTGAGGGTCTGGCCCTCGAACCCGGCGGGGCACACCCACTGGGAGTCCTCGCTCTGGGCGAAGGCGGCGCCCACGAGCGCCGCAACGAGTACCGCGATCAGGCTTCTTCTCATGCTCCACCTCTCGTGTGGGGCCATGCTTATGCGCCCCCGTAGGCCGCGTGCCGGCGTGCTGGTGGCGCACCGGTGCCGCGGTCTGTTTGGTTGGCGCGCTGCAACCGACCGGTAGCCGGTTCGGCGCAACTTCGCGCAGGATGGGGTAAAGATATCACCCGCAGAGGGCGCGCATAGGTGAGGCGAAATTAACTGGCGTTGAGCGTTCCTCAGCGGCGCGTGGCGCTAACGATCCGGTCGAGCATGGGGTCTGGCATGACGCGGCGCAACACGTTCACTATGTGAGCGTCGGTGCCCACGAAATAGCGCGTGCGCATGCGCTTGTCTGACAGGGCCCGCACCACCGCCCGCGCCACCGCGTCAGGCGACGTGCCCTTCACCGAGGCGTCCTTGGCGCTGTCGACCAGTTCCTCCACCACGCCGCCGTAGTACTCGCGCGCTACGGGCTCCATGGCCCGGAGGCGCGCCATGCCGTCTTCCATGGACTTGTCCCAGATAGGAGTGGCGATACGGCCAGGCTCCACCAGCGATACGCCCACACCGTGCGGTTTGAGTTCGCGGCGGAACGCGTCGGCCACGGCCTCCAAAGCGAACTTGGACGCCGCGTAGGCGCCCAGCAGCCGGCTGGCAACGAGGCCCGACACCGAGCCCACGTACACGAGCCGCCCCTCGTACTCACGGAGGATGGGTAGGAAAGCCTGCGACATGGCCACTTGGCCTATGACGTTCACCTCGAACTGGTCGCGCAGGTCGTCCACCGGGAGGAACTCCAGCGGTGCCGCTACGGCTATGCCAGCGTTGTTGACCACGCCCGTGAACGGCAACCCGTTCAGCTCGGTCCTAACCCGCTCGGCGGCGCTGGCCACGTGTTCGTGATCTGTGACGTCGAGGATGAGCGGGTGCAACTTGGCGCCGGGGCCGGCTTCGCGCATTAGTTCCTGACCGTGCTCCGCGCGCCTCACCCCCGCATAAACCACGTGCCCCAGCTTCGCCAGCATCAGCGCGCTAGACCTGCCGATGCCCGTGGACGCGCCTGTGACGACGACTACCCCCGGCTGCGTAGATGCGCCTCGTCCGAGCACGGCTTCATCCTACCGTGCCGGTGATGGCGGGGAGCACCGCGCCGGCGAGGCCGCAGAGGGGCCGACTCTCACCCGCGCTGACGGCAAGCGCCCAACTGGCGTAGCCGCGTGGGGGGCGACTACCCTTCCATGAGATTGCGGTACTCGGCGGGGATGGGTACGGGCCGGTTGGTGGTGTAATCGAACCACACGACCACGGCCTCGTACTCGCACGCCACTTCCTCTTCCGCATACATGACCTGCCGCATGGTCATGCTGGTGTTACCCACCCGCGCCAGCTCGGTGGTAATGCGGCAGCGCTCGCCCAGCTTCACCTGCCGCCGGAAGTCCATGGCCAGGCGCGCGAGTATGAAGCCCGTGGCCGGCAGGCCGACTCGGGCTATGTAATCTATGCGGCCTAACTCTGCGTAACTGGCGTACACGGCGTTGTTAACATGACCCAGCGCGTCGGTGTCGCCGAAGCGGATCTGCAGGTCCAGACTAGTTACGGGACCGCTGGTACCGGGGCCGCTCATGCTCTGGGCCGCCTCTGGCAGTCCGGGCAGTACGTGGTGCCGCGCTGGCCCACCACCATCTTCTCCAGCAGCCCGCCGCAGCGGTGGCAGGCCTGGCCGGCCCGGCCGTAGACCTCCAGACGGTCGGCGTAATCGCCGCTCTCGCCGTACACGGTCCGGTAATCGCTGAGGGTGGTGCCCTGCGCCTCGATGCTCGCCGAAAGCACGTCGCGGATGGCGTCCAGCAGCTGCCGCGCCTGCTTCGGTTTCACCCGCTCCGAGGGCGTCATGGGGTGCAGGCCCACGCGCCACAGCGCCTCGTCGGCGTAGATGTTGCCCACGCCCGCCACGGGCCGCTGGCTCAGCAGGTACGTCTTCACAGCCACGCGCGAGCGGCGCAGGGCCGCGTGGAAGCCCTCGGCGGTGAACTCCGCGTCGAGCGGCTCGGGGCCGAGCGCGGCCAGGGTCGGCAGGGCGCCGTACTCACCGCGCTTCACCACCAGGAAGCGGCCGAAGCGGCGGGGATCGTTGAACTCGAGCCGGTTGGGCGTAGCGCCCTCTAAGTCAACGGCCACACGCAGGTGCTTCGGGGGTGCCGCCACGCCACCGGGCGTGAGCACGCCGGTCATACCGAGGTGCGCCACCAGTTCGTCGCCGCCCGACAGTGGCATGAGCAGGAACTTGCCGCGCCTTTTCACGCTCTCTATGCTCTGGCCCGCGGCGCGCTCCAGGCCGGCGTACTTGGGTCCGGGCGGGGCCAGCAGCTCCACCCGGGCGATGGTGCGGCCGGTGAGCCACGGCGCCAATTGGCGCCTCACGGTTTCCACTTCGGGCAGTTCTGGCATCGCGGGTGAGTATAGCCCCGGACCGGGGCAAGCTCTGAAGCCTGTGGGAGGCAGAAATTACCGGCCGGAACGTGCGTTTCTATGCATCACAACTCCTTGACATGGGCCCGCCTGTGCCTATACTTTGTAGGGATGCTGTCTCGTAGTGACGCGACTCTCAACCTGTCTTCTCTGCTGACGCACAGCCCGGGCGCCCCGCTCGATGTGCACGGCGAGGGACTGCTGGAGCCCGCCCACGAGCTGCTCGACCGCGATGGGTTACGGCTCGCCGGCCCGCTGAAGTGGCGCCTGTCGGTCATCAATACCGGGGGCGACGACGACTTCGTGCTGGAAGGCTCCGTGACGGGCACCACCGTCAACGAGTGCAGGCGCTGCCTGACCGACGTCGAGAGTGAGGTCCGCACCTCGTTCGTGTACCCCATGGAGTACCGCCCGTCCGACCGCCCGCTTGAGCTCGACGAGTTCGACGAGGAGGGCAAGGAAGACTTACTGGTCTTCGGCGCTCCTGAGGTAGACTTC
>JBBAFX010000067.1:0-10295 GCA_041655195.1 Trueperaceae bacterium | reverse complement strand
GGCTATGCGGGCCACAGTGGCTCCCCACGCAAGCGCAAGCGTGGTTCGCGCGCCCACCAGACCGTTGAGGTAATGGGCGGTGAAACGGGCAACAGCGTCCAACTGTTCAGGGGCCGTGGCGTCAGGGTGGCTAGGTACCACCTTCACCTCGCGGATACCGAAGCGCTTCTCTAGTTGCGTCTCCAGCTGCAACTGGCGTTCCTGATGATCCAGGATGCGGAACTCCACCAAGCCGTTGTTGCGCGCCCACGTCAGAAGCCGCGAAACGGTGGGGCGCGCCATGCCGAGCTGGGACGCGATGCGAGTGGTGGTCATGTCCAGGTGGTAGTACATCCGCGCCACTTTGAGGGCGTCCTCGAAGGTGCCGGTCGGCGGCGCGACCTCTTCCGTACGGTCGCTCATGGCAGCAACGCCGACTGCCGCAAAAGCGAGTGCAACTGCGTCATACCTGAAACCACCACGTCAGGTTGAACCGTTGAGGTCACCAGGGTGTCAGCCTGCGTGACGCCCGTTAGGGTCAGCACACCTACGAAGCCCGCGTCTGCCGCCATCTGGATGTCGGTCTGCAAGCGGTCACCCACGAAAGCTATCTGCCCTGCCGGCAACTCCAGGCGCCTGCCTATCTCCTGGATCATGCCCACATGCGGTTTACCAAGCACTTGTGGCCGGCGCCCAGTGGCGGCCGCGAACAGCTCTATGAACGAGCCCGTGTCGGGCAGGAAGCCGCCTGGCACAGGGCAGGTCACGTCAGGGTGCGTGGCCAGGTACGGCATGCCTGTACCGATGTGCCGAGTTGCCGCCGCCAACTTTGCGAACGTGAGTTCCGAATCGAAGGTCAGCAGCACGGCGTCAGGAGAATCCTCCTCGTGCGGCAACCCGGCTTCCTGGTACGCGGCGCGCACCTCGGCGGTTGCCATCAGGTACGGGCGCCGAATGCCGACTTGCCGTAAGTGACTCATGGCCACGTCGTTAGAGGTGAGCACCTGAGAGAGCTCAGGCTGCAAGCCGATGGCAGCCAGTTTCGAGCTGTAGGTGGCGCCGCTGACCGAAGAGTTATTGGTCACGAACAGGTACTCGACGCCGGCGTTGCGCAACGCGGCCAAAAGCTCGAGCGCCCCCGGTAACGGCGTGCCCTGCAGGTAGATGGTGCCGTCGAGGTCGAACGCCAGCGCCTTCACAGCGCTAAGCGCTGCGACCGTTCGACTGCCCGAAGTACCGTTGACCGTTGCTTCCGCCAAGAGGTGCGCCCGCTCCTTCCAACAAGGCCCGAAAAGCAGCATTGTCGCCCCGCACGAACGTGGAGACTCGCTGAACAGATGTAACAAGAATCTAACAAACCCGCTCCCAGCCGTCAAGAATTGTGAAGCAACCGCGTGCAACTACGGTTGACACTGGTAATCGGCTGATGCTAGCTTTGGGCCACCAAACTGATCTGTTCCTTTGCAGCCGTGGCGCCCCCAAGGACTCGACCCTGGGTACTCTCGGCTCAGCGGCGCAGGCAGGCACGTACTCACAGGAGGCATGGCATGAGCAAGAGAACCCCTCGTTTCTGGACACTGCTCACGTTGGCTGGCGCTTTGATGCTGGCCCTGGTCCCGTCAGCGTTCGCGCAGGCTGAATGCTCCAACCGCGGCAATCTCGACGCCATGTATTGCGACGAGAACGGCGACCTGGTAGCCGATGCCCCCACCGATCCTGCCCAGTTCGTGAACCCCGACACGCTCTTCTTCGCTTACACCCCGGTGGAAGACCCGGCCATCTACGAGGACATCTGGGATCCGTTCCTGGAGCACCTGGCTGAAGTAACCGGCAAGAACATCCGCTTCTTCGCCGTGCAGTCCAACAGCGCCCAGGTGGAGGCCATGCGCTCCGGCCGCCTGCACATCGCCGGCTTCTCCACCGGCCCCACACCGTTCGCCGTGAACCTAGCGGGCGCTGTGCCGTTCGCCATCATGGGTTCCGACGAGGGTCGCTTCGGTTACACCTTGCAGGTGTACGTACAGAAGGACAGCCCCTATCAGGAGCTCGCTGACCTCAAAGGCGCGCGCGTAGCACACACCTCGCCCACCTCTAACTCGGGCCACCAGGCTCCGGAAGCGCTGTTCCCCGCCGAGGGCCTCACGCCGGGCGTTGATTACGAGATCCTCTTCAGCGGTAGCCACGACAACTCGCTGCTGGGTGTGGTGGCGGGCGACTACGACGCCGCCCCCGTAGCCTCCGAAGTGGTGGAGCGCATGGCCAGCCGCGGCCTCTACGACCCTGAGGATCTGCGCATCATCTACGAGACCAACGTCTTCCCCACCACCTCGTACAACTACGTTTACAACCTCGACCCGGCGCTCATCGCCAAGATCGAAGAAGCGTTCTTCACCTTCGACTTCGAAGGCACCGCGCTAGGCGAGGAGTTCGAGGGCGTGAGCAAGTTCGTGCCCATCAACTACCTCGAAACGTGGGAGGTCATCCGTTCCATCCAGGAATTCAACGGGGTGAGCTACACCACCGAGGGCCTGGACTAAGAGTAAGGAAGCTGGAGGCGCATAAGCGGTGGAGCTGAGCATCGAGAACCTCACCAAGTCGTACGGCCGGGGGAAGCCCGTCCTTAGCGGGCTGAACCTCAAGGTCGACGGCAGTGGTATCACCTCTATCATCGGTTCCTCCGGGGCTGGCAAGAGCACGCTCCTGCGCTGCATCAACCGGCTCATCGAGCCCGACTCCGGCACCGTACGCCTGAACGATGTAGAACTTACGGCACTTAAGGGAGCGGCGCTGCGTAAAGCGCGCCGCTCCATCGGCATGATCTTCCAAAGCTTCAACCTGCTGGACCGCCTAACAGTCATGGAGAACGTGCTGGCCGGGCGCCTGGGTTACGTGAACTTCTGGCAGGCTTCCAGCCGCCGTTACCCGCAAGCCGACATCAACCGCGCCTACGAACTGCTTGAGCTGGTAGGCATGGAAGAGTTCGTCAACCAGCGGGCGTCGCGCCTCAGCGGCGGTCAGCGCCAGCGCGTTGGCGTGGTACGTGCGCTCATGCAGCAGCCCTCTATTTTGCTGGCCGACGAGCCAACGGCTTCCTTGGATCCGCGCACCAGCCTGCAGATTATGGAATTGCTGCAGGACATCGCCGGCAACCTAGGGTTGCCGGTCATCATCAACATCCACAACGTGGACCAGGCGCGCACGTACACCGACCGCATCGTCGGGCTGCGCTACGGTCACATTATTTTCGACGGCACGCCGGCCGACCTCGATGAGGCTGCGCTGGACGCTATTTACGACGGTAAAGACTGGAACGAAGAACCCGAAGAACCCGGTTCCGGCAACGGCGGCCCTACCGGCTCGAGCTCAGGCGGCTCGCGCTCCACCCGCGGCTCCGGCAGCAGTGGTGGCAAGGACACCAAGCGCGAGCTTGAGGGAGCCCGTGCCTGATGCAGGCGCAAGCACCAGGTAGCGCCGGCACGGCGTCTGGCCGACCCGACTACCGCTGGAAACGCCCGCAATTCTTCACCAACCCGTTCGTGCGTTGGGGCGTACCCATCGCAGGCCTGGCCTACCTTGTTTGGGCAACATCTACCCTTTCCATAAACTGGAACCGAGTCGCCGCCGGCATCCCCCGCGCGGGGCGCATTTTCAGCAACGCCTGGCCGCCAGATTTCAGCCGCAGCAACCTCATTATTAGCGGCTTCACTGAGAGCATCCAAATTGCGCTGCTTGCCACCGCTCTCGGGTTACTGATCAGTGTTCCGATCGCGCTACTTGCGGCTAAGAACATCATGCCGCGCGGCCTGCACTGGTTCGGACGCGGCATCATCATCGTGGCGCGGAGCTTCCACCCCGTTATCGTGGCCATCATCTTCGTGAAGGCCGTGGGGCTTGGACCGTTCGCCGGGGTACTAACGCTGACCGTTTACTCGTTAGGCTTCGTCGGCAAGCTGCTGGCGGAGGCCATAGAGGAGATAGACGAAGGCCAGGTTGAAGCCATGCGCGCCACGGGCGCCGGCTTCATAAAAGTGCTGGCTTACGCTGTGTTCCCGCAGATACTGCCGCGGCAGGTGGGCCTCAGCATCTACCAGCTCGATAGCAACCTGCGCGCCTCCGCCGTGGTTGGCGTGGTGGGCGCCGGCGGTATTGGCGGCACGCTCATGAACTCGTTCCGGCGCTTTGACTACGACTTCGCGCTGGCCATCCTGCTGCTCATAATCGCCATCATTCTAGTGAGCGAGGCCATAAGCGGCCGCCTGCGGAGCGGGCTCTCATGATCCGCGACCCCTCGTTGCAGGAACTGAAGCGCTACAACTGGCGGCGCTTCACCCCCGCCCAGCGCATTGGCAGGTACGTTGCCTACCTGGTCACGGTAATCGCCCTGGTGTGGACCATCCGTGGACTCGACATCTACTGGCCGTGGGTGTGGGACTCGCCGGCGCAGATGGCCGACCTTTTCGGCCGCATGTACCCCCCCGACTTCACCAACATGCGCGAGATCCTACGGGTGCTGATGGAGACCATCAACATCGCCACCCTGGCCACACTGATGTCCCTGTTCTTCGCTATACCCACCGCATACATAGCCGCCCGCAACACGTCACCACACCCAGCCTTGGTGTGGCTGGGCCGCTTCATCCTCGTGTCCTCGCGCTCGGTGAACACCATCATCTGGGCGCTGCTGTTCGTGGCCATCTTCGGCCCCGGCGCCCTGGCCGGCGTGCTGGCCGTTGCGTTCCGCTCCGTGGGCTTCATCGGCAAGCTCATGGCCGAAGCCGTTGAGGAGATAGACCCCGCTCAGGTCGAAGCCATGAAGGCCACCGGCGCGGGGCCCGGCAAGGTGCTCATGTACGGCATCGTGCCGCAAGTGATGCCCGCGTTCTTCGCCGTCACCATCCTCAGGTGGGACATCAACATCCGCGAATCGACCGTGCTGGGCCTCGTGGGCGCCGGCGGTATCGGGCTCATCCTGCAAGGATCAATCGATATGTTCGCCTGGCGGCAGGTGGCGGCAATTCTTATCGCCATCATGGTTGTGGTTGTGTTGGCGGAGATTGTGTCGGCTTGGCTTCGGGGGAAGGTGCTGGATTAGTTCCAGAATCGCCCGGCTTCTTCAGGTTCAGATTGCTCATCGTCTTTCTTTTCCTCCTCAAGTGAGGGTGGAATCTTGAGCCTGTTGTGACGGTCTATAAAAGAATCCGCGCCCACGTCGCTGAGGCCGACTAGGGTCAAGCAAGCCGTCCTCTTCTAGCTTCTGTAGCAAGGTGTTCGCGTAGTTCTGAGACACCCCAGAGATGTCCGAAGCCTCGGAAGAAGATACACGTCCCCTTCCCACTGCCCAGCGGAGGATAAGTCGTAACCTTCCGGCTCCGTCGAGATGGGTGCCGACTCGAGACTGCAGTGCGGCCCGCGCTGCATCTGAGAGGCGCCATGCTGGGTCATCCTCTGGCGGTGTGCCACTCACTAGTGTGAGTATTGGCTGATTGCTCAGCGTTGCTTGCGCCAATCGATCTATCGACTCCCTTGTCTCAGCAAGACTGCGCTGGAGAACAGGGGCTGCCCTAGCAGCGTCAAACCACCCTTCCTCCATCAGCATGTCTAGTAGCAACAAGGAGTCCACGTCTCGGTTTATAGACTTTGGCTCAGCAGCGTTCATGAATCTGAGCCACTCTTGATCCGGTGTGCCTCCAATCAAAGCGGCTCTGACATAGGGCCCTTCTATTTCAGTAATTTCGGGTTTGGAGTATCCCAGCGCGAGCATCTCTGCCACCATCCGGTCAACACCTATGCCTTCCTGTTCAGAAAGCCTAAGTGCCGAGACCACCGTAGCCAAACTCCGGTATCTAGGCGCAGATGGATGCGTAATGATGTTGGTAGGTGAAACGCCCGCGATGAACCCACCTGGAGATGTGACCGTTAGCGTATTACCAATATGCTCTACCACCGTTGGAGCGGGTGTCAGCCAATCACGATGCACGATTCCATTCACGATCGCCTCCCGGAGCGCAATCTGGGGCAGGCTTCGAACTTGGGCGTGCGCGAGACCTGCAGGTACATGTACCACCGGGTTGGACGACATGGCGGCCTGTTCTACTTTTGCTAGCTGCGTAAGAAGAGGGCCTGACGGCCGAACCCGGAAGGTGCTGTCCCCACCCGGATAGTCTCGTCGTATGTAATCGATTCCTGCTTCTGGTGTCGCCACGAAGAGCAATGAACCCGCGTTGGTTAGGTGCTCACCATCCTTCACTACATTCAGTCGTCGTAACAAGTCTGCATCGGTTGCTCGAGCCAAGTCTAGTGATGTGTTGTCTCCGGCTTGTTCGAGGAAGCTACGCGCAACTTCTAACGCAACACTCTTGGCATCGCTGATCGTGTACCCGGAACCCTGAGCCGACCAGTCGAAGCCGATTCGATGCAGCCTTCCATCCATCCAAGTATTGGGATCCACTTCGACACAGTTGTCCGCAACGCGCCAAAGAATCCTGCCTTTCCACCGCACTGGTTCTATCGCCTCTGGCGCCCTCACTATCAATAGCCTTGCATCGTCTAGGCTGCCGACTTTCACATCTACCGTTAGGCGGCGTTCACTAATTTGATAGATCCTGTGTCTTAGCCACTCCGCGTCCAGGTTAGTTCCAATTCTGGCCCCATCATCTGATATTCCGAGGATGATCGCTCCTGCGCCCTCGGTATTGGCAAGGCACGCGAGTTCACGTGCTAGATACTGTGCTGCGGACTCGTTCTGGATCTCACCTGGTAATACATTCCCAGACTTGTCTCGACGATTCGGCTCTTCTTTTACATCAATGTTCTTGAGCTCTATATCTCTCGGAGCGTTACCTTCTTCGATGGCTACGAGCACGGCCTTCAGTTGTTCTTCGATTCTGTCCGGGCCTAAGTACCTGAATGCCATTTTCTTCTCTCTTCCAATGATCATCTTGAAATCAACACTCAATTGCTTGCGATAGGCATTTGTTGTATTTTCTTCTCTAAAAATACAACTAAAAGGCGGGGTGTGACAATTACTTGGATATTCCTCTAAACGCCAAAGCCCCATCGCTTACGCGGTTCGCACTCGAACAGCGCCTTGGCATCGAATCCCATTAGAAACGAGGGCACCTGACAACTCTAAGAGCAAAGAACAATCTGCGCAGGACGTAAGAACCCGTTACCCAACACCACCTTCACGCGCTAAGGCAGTTGCAAAGGACACCTCATTCTGCAACAATCATTTCACACTGAAAGAAGTGCTGCAAAGCGAGTTGCGCGGGCAGGTGCGTGCTCGGATCTTCGAGCTCATCTCGGAACGCGCAGACTCCCTCACTCCCAGCGAGCGGCAGATCGCGGATCGGCTGCTGAGTGAACCCGTCACGTCCGGGTTCGCTAGCGCCTCCGAACTGGCGCGCGACCTCGGTATCTCCGCTTCGACCGTGGTGCGCTTCGCGCAGTCATTAGGCTTCTCGGGGTGGCTCGAGTTGCAGGGCGCCCTCAAGCACGAAAGCTCCGAACGTCAACGGCTCATAGAGATGGCGCCAAGCGAAGAGCGCTTCCTAACCGCGTTCGTGAACGTTGAAGAGAAGAACCTCCGCAGCATCCTGGGTCAGGACGAGGAACTCGACGCTTCTGCGCAGCTGCTGGCCGACGCCAAGACGGTGTGGCTGGTAGGTAACCGCGCCTCAAAGTTCGTCGCTGGCATTACGCACCACTTCCTGCACATGACGCGCCCAGGAGTGCGCCTGCTGCAGGCCGATAGTGGCGCCACTCCGGACGCCCTGCTCGATGTGGGGGCCGGGCAAGCGGCACTGGTGATAAGCATCGCGCGCTACTCGCAAACCACCTTCGATCTGGCCAGCTACTTGGCGCAGCACATGCCAGTCGTGCTCCTCACAGACGAATTCACCTCACCCTTCCTAAGCCTTGCCACTACCCGCCTGCGGGTAAGCACCGCGGGGATCTCCAGCTGGAAGTCCACCACCGCAACGTTCACCATGACGCAAGCGCTGGTCATGGCAGTGGCCCGCAAAACACCCGCCGCTCGCGAGCGCTTGGCGAAGGCCGAGCAGCTCTGGTCGGATCTAGGCACCTACCTGGAGGAGGAAAGATGAAGAGAATCCTGCTGGTCCTCGCTGCTCTCCTGCTGGCAACCGCTTTCGCCGGCAAGGGGAACGACACCCTGAACGTGGCGTTCGAGCGCACGATGCTGACGCTCGACACGTACGCCACCTCGGAACGCCTGGCGCTCATCGTGGCGCACAACGTGGCGGACACGCTCATCCACCGCAACGCAGAGACTAACGAGTTCGAGCCGCACCTCGCCACCAGCTGGGAGTACGTGACCCCCACCGAGCTAGTGCTCACGCTGCGCGACGACGTCACGTTCCATAACGGCGACCACTTCACCGCCGAGGACGTGGCTGCCACCCTCAACTGGGTGGTGACCGAGGGCGTCGGCCTGGCAGGCACGCCCACTCTGCAGTGGATAGACCACGTGGAGGTACTCGACACCTACTCTGTGAAGATCGTATCGAAGGCGCTGACCCCCACCGCCATCGAAACGCTGGCGCTGGTCGGCGTCATCTACCCCGCCAGCATCATCGGCAGCGAGGGCGGCGCGGTGGAGCTAGGCCAGCATCCTGTGGGCACCGGCCCCTTCCGTTTCGTTAGCAACGAGAACAACCAGATCCGCTTCGAGCGTTTCGATGACTACTTCGTGGGCGCCAAGACCATGCCGGCCGTGAAGAACCTTGTCATCCACACCCTGCCGGAAGAATCCAGCCGCTTGGCCGCCCTCATGACGGGTGAGATAGACATCGTGCGCTCCGGCGCCATCTCGCCCGACCAGGCCATGGTGCTCAGCGGCCGCGTGCGGGCCGAAGCGGCGGACATCCTGCGCATCTGGTTCGTGCAGTTCGACGCCACTGCCAGCAGCGGCGTCGACTACTTCACCGACCAGCGTGTGCGCCGGGCCGTGGCCCACGCCATCAACAAAGATGAGATCGTCAACGTGCTCCTCTCGGGTTACGGCAACGTCATCGACACGCCCTGCAACCCCGTGCAGTACGGCTGCCAGCCGGCCGCGGCCGTGACGTACGACTACGACCCGGCCAAGGCTCGTGAGCTGCTGGCCGAGGCGGGCTACCCCAACGGCTTCACCGTGGACATCTACGGTTACCGCGATGAGCAGGTCGTGCAGGCCATCCAGGGTTACCTGGAGGCCGTAGGCATAAAGACCAACCTGCAGTGGTACGGCGGTCAGTACGACGTGGTTGCTCAGCGGCTGGCAGCCGGCGAGCTGCCCATTTACGTGGGCTCGTGGGGCTCCAGCTCCGTGTACGACGCTTCCGCGGTGCTGAACATCCACTTCGAGGAAGGCCCCAACGGCGAGTTCAACGTGGGCACCAATGACGCGATCGACGCCGCCATCAAGGCCGCCCTGCAGACGGTGGACCTGGACGAACGCATGGAGCTGTACGCCACCGCCATCCACGAGATCACCGGGAACACCTTCATGTTCCCGCTGTACGCCGGCCGCGTGCTGGCGGGCGTAAGCAACGACGTGGAGTGGACCCCCTCCCCCGACGAGATCGAGCGCTACTACGACGCCAGCTGGCGCTGAACGCACGCTCTTCCACAGCAAGTGAACCGCACGCCGCCGTACTAAGGCGGCGCCCACCCCCACAGCAGGAGGTGCGGGCCAAAGTCCGCACCTCCAACCGAACCGACACACCGAACGCGCGCCGCTGGCGGACGAGCCGCCGCGGCCCCCTGAACGAGAGACCGAGGAGATGACCGAGTACATCCTGCAAAGGTTAGGGCAGGCGTTGCTGATCGCTATCTTGATTAGCCTCACCACCTTCCTGCTCCTGTTCGTGGCTAAGGATCCCGCACGCGCGTTGGCGGCACCGGACGCCTCGCCGGCCGATATCCAGCTGCTGCGCGAGCGCTACGGCCTCGACAGGCCCGTACCCGAGCAGTACCTGCGTTGGGCCGCTAGGGCCGTACGCGGCGACTTCGGCAACAGTCTTTACAGTCAGCAGCCCGTATCCCGGCTGCTGGCCCCTCGCGTTGTAGCCACCTTCCAGCTGGCCGGGGTCTCTATCTTGCTAACGGTCCTCATGGCCGTACCTCTTGGCGTGTTGGCGGCCGTTAGGCGCGGCTCGTTCGCCGACCTCCTAGCCTCAGCCCTCGCGGTGGCGGGTCAGGCCATGCCTATCTTCTGGTTCGGACTTATGCTCATCATCCTCTTCAGCGTGCAACTCGGGTGGCTGCCAGTTAGCGGCCGGGGGACCTGGCGTCACCTGGTCATGCCCAGCGTC
>JBBAFX010000066.1:0-10382 GCA_041655195.1 Trueperaceae bacterium | reverse complement strand
CACGTGCGCTCACGGGTTGAGCCGGAACGGGCGCGCGCCGTACAATCGGTCCCGGCGCGCGCCCGTAGCTCAGCTGGATAGAGCAGGGGACTCCTAAGCCCAAGGTCAACCGTTCGAATCGGTTCGGGCGCACCACTTTCTTCACCACCTTCTTCACGACTTTCTTCACCTCTCATCTTCCCGACATAAGCTCCCCTAAGTGCCCCGTCAGGTGATGGGCGCTGAAGGGACCTTGAATGCTCTCCCGCTTGCCAAGACCTGATACTCGCGCCGCGCCAGGCATTGGCTCGGTGCTCGCGTTCTTGCTACTCATGCTCCTTGCTGTGCCAGGGCACGCTCAGATGCCGGCCGACGCGGCCGTGGTTGGCGTGATCGCCTCACGCTCCGGCGCCGCCGCCGGACCGGGCGTGGCGCAGTGGCTCCTAGCTGCCGATTTCGATGCAAGGCTCCGCGCTGCGGGCGGCATCTTCGGCGTCAGGATCACGCCCGAGCTACGCGACGACGCTGGCAACCCGGCCACCGCCAGGCGCCACGCGGAGGAACTCATAGACCGCGGCGCGCTGGTCATAGTGTGCTGCACCACCCCGCTGGCTACCCGCGAGGTCGCCGGCGTGGCCGAAGCGGCCGGCGTGCCGCTACTGGCGCCTACCGCCTTCTCGCAGGTGGCCGAGCACCCGTACTGGGCGTTCTCCCTGGCGGCTGACGACACAGACGCACTGGCGGCCATCGTGGCCGACGCCTACCGCGAGAACCGCCCCTCGCTAGCGCTCATGGCGCTGGAGGGCGCTATCGGCGACGCCGCCGAGACCGACCTCCGCGCCCTGCTAGCCGTGGTGGGCGCGTCCATCACGCACCAGGAGCGCTACGCGCCAGGCGTCAGCGAGCTCAGGCCCGAAGCGCTGCTCGTGGCCGCCTCGCAGCCGGGCGGCGTGGTGGTGTGGGGCCTGTACGACGACCTGCTGGTGGCGTACGACGCGCTCAGGCGCCGCGGTTACGAGGGCAACGTTTACGCGCGCACGGCGCTGCTGGCACCCGGCAACGCTCAGCTGCCGTGGGCGCGCCTGCTGAACGCGCGCGTGGCTGTGCCGCCGGCGGTGGTGCCACTGGCGACGCCGCCGCAAACGCCTGATCCCACCACGCCCAGGCACGGCGTGTGGGGTTCGGCCGGCGCTTGCGCGGCAGCGGCTTACACGGACGCCGAGCGGCTCAGTGCTGTACCTGGCGCAGCCACTCACGCCGTGGCCACGGCGCCGTTCCTGGCTGCCATGGACCTCGTGGAAGCCGCGCTCGAGCAACTCATAGCGTTACAGATACCGAGCGGAGACCCGGCGGTGCTCAGGCAGGCGCTGCGCGACGCCCTGGTGGGACGACCGCCCACCTGCACCGGCGCGGGGCTCATAGACCTGCGCGACGGTTCCTTCAACGGCGTCGACCCGGGCGGCCTGGCCATAGCCGTCGTCACTAACCGGGGACTGGCCGCTTTGTACTGAGTCTGCGCCCAGCAGGCCGACGTGACAGTCGAGCTAGGCAGGGGGCACTCCCCCACCGGGAGTGAAGCCTCCGCTCCAGAAGTTCGTACGCGAGGCATTAGACTAGCCTCAATGACCGACAGGATGAAGTCCCTAACCTACGAGCTCGAACTGCTGGAGCGCAGTTTGGCCGACCCGGACCTGCTGGCCGACCCAGCTCGGTACCGGGAGACCAACCAGCGCTACAGCGAGGTCAAAGAGATCGTCGACGTGGACGCCCTAAGGCGCGACGTGGAGCGACAACTCGAGGACCTCGAAGAGCTCAAGCGCGACCCGGAGTTCGCAGCGGAGGCAGCCCAGGAGGCCGAGGGCCTCGAAGCGCGCCTGGCTGAGCTCGAGCGCGAACTCGACGCTCTGCTCCTGCCCCGCGACCCGTACGACGACAAGAGCGTCATAGTCGAGATCCGCGCTGCCGCTGGCGGCGACGAAGCGTCGCTCTTCGCACGCGAGATGCTCGACATGTACCTCCGCTACGCCGCTCACCTAAGCTTCCGCACCGAGGTGCTCGATTCTCACGCCACCGAAGTGGGCGGCCTGACCAAGGTGTCGTTCGGCATCGACGGGCGCGGCGCCTACCGCGCGTTCAAGTTCGAGTCGGGTGTGCACCGCGTGCAGCGCGTACCCGCCACCGAATCGCAGGGGCGCATCCACACGAGCACCGTCACGGTGGCGGTGCTGCCCGAAGCCGACGATGTCGACGTGAACCTCTCCCCTAGCGATTACCGCGTGGACGTCTACCGCTCGAGCGGCCCGGGCGGCCAGTCGGTGAACACCACCGACTCCGCGGTGCGGGTGACCTTCCACCCTGGTCAGGAGGACGAGATCATCGTCACCTGCCAGGACGGCAAGTCGCAGATCAAGAACAAGGAGCGCGCCCTCACGGTGCTGCGCTCGCGCCTGCTGGAGCGGGAACGTGCCAAGGCTGCCGACGCCGCCCGCGAAGCGCGCCTCGTGCAGATAGGCACGGGCGACCGCTCCGAGCGCATCCGCACGTACAACTTCCCGCAGTCGCGCATAACCGACCACCGCATCGGTTACACCACGCGCGAACTGAACAGCGTGCTGAGCGGCGACTTAGACGAGTTGACCGGCGCGCTGCAAGCCGAAGAACTAGCCCGTCTGGCGCTGGAAGCAGCCCAGACCTCGCCCGCAGCCGCGGTGCCCACCTCCCGTGGCGCGGCGTGAGTTCGTCGTTGCCGCGGCCATACTGCTCGACCCCTCCGGTCGAGTACTGCTCGTAGGCAACGACTGGCAAGGGCACGGCCGCGTGCGCTACACCCTGCCCGGCGGCATGGTGGAGCGCGGCGAGTCCACCCTCGACGCGCTGGTCCGCGAGGTGTGGGAGGAAACGGGCCTCGAGGTGACCGAGATATCGCACCTGGCTTACGCGGTGCATGTTGAGGACCGGCGCCGCAACGACCGCGCGGTGTCGTTCGCGTTCGTGGCGCATTACAAGGGGCTCCTCAACCCGCGCGACCCGGACGGGTTCATAGTGGAGGCGCGCTTCTTCCCCGTGGAGGAAGTGGCGGCCACCGTGCCCATACCGCCATTACGCGACCCGCTCGTGAACTACCTGCGGGACCGGGTGCCTGGCCGTTTCTACTCGTACGCGGGCTGGGACGGCCGCGGGCAACGGCGCGTCTGACGGCGCTCCCGTGGTTAGCGCGCCGGCAGACCCGGCCCTGACCGTGCCGCCGGCGCTGCCGGTCGAGTTCTACGCGCGCTCGGCGGACGCCGTGGCGCCCGAACTGCTGGGCAAGCTGCTGATGGTGCGCCGGGACGGCGAGCTGCGCTTAGGCCGGATTGTGGAGTGCGAAGCGTACCTGGGCGAGGCCGACCTGGCGTGCCACGCTGCGCGCGGCCTGACCCCGCGCACGCGCACCCTTTACGGTCCGGCGGGCACCGCTTACGTGTACCTGATCTACGGTATGTACGAGCTCTTCAACGCCGTGTGCCAACCCGAAGGAGTGCCGCACGCGGTGCTCGTGCGCGCGGTGGAGCTGTCGGCCGCCCCAGCAGGCGTGAGGGGCGACGGCCCGGGCCGCTTGACGCGCGCACTGGGCATAACGCGTGCAGATAACGCCAGCCACCTGCACGCCCCGCCAGTGAGCATCCACGACGCGCCAGCCGTGACCGCTGTGACGGTGACCCCGCGTGTGGGCGTGGCCTACGCGGGCGTGTGGGCGGACGCGCCGCTGCGGTTCTTGGACGGGGCCAGCGGCAGGGTCTCTAAACCGCCGGCCGCCAATGTGGGCAGCGGCGCCCAGCGCAGGAGCTAACCGCGCTAGGTCGGTAGGAGCCTACTTAGCGGGCTCGTGCTCCCCGAACTCCTCGCGCGGGCTGGTGCTCCTGTCGCGCACGCCCGCCACGAACGGCTCAACGTGCACCGTGGTCACCAGATCCGCCAGCTCGGCATGTATCTGGTCCTCTACGCGCGCCACCACCGTGTGCGCTTCGGCCACGCTCATGTCCGGGTCCACGAACACGTCGACCTCCGCGAAGCGGGCGCGGCCGCTACGCCTGGTGCGCAGCCGGTGGAAACCCTTGACGCCGGGTGCATTCTCCAGCACAGCCAGGATGATGGCCTCCTCCGCGTCAGGCAGCCGCTGGTCAAGCAGGTTCGAAACCGAGCGGCGCATGACCGACACGCCCACCCGCACGATGTTGGCCGCCACCGCTAGCGCTATGAGGGGGTCCAGGAGTTGCCAGCCGGTAACGCCCACCAGCACCACGGCCGCTATGACGCCCAGCGACGTGTACACGTCGGTGAGGAGGTGGCTGGCGTTGGCCTCCAGCGCGACGGAACGTTCACGCTTCGAGACGCGGAAGAGGTGCCACGCCAGGGCGCCGTTCACGGCGGTGGCGATCAGCGCCACGGTTACGCCCAGGCGCACGTTCTCCAGCGCCTGCGGCTCGAGGATGCGCTGCACGGCCGTCCAGGTGATGATGCCGGCGGCCACCATGATGAGGGCCGCTTCCAGCACGGCCGAGAGGTACTCCGCCTTGGTGTGCCCGTAAGGGTGCTCGTAGTCGGGCGGCGCGCGCGACACGTTTAGGGCCAGCAGCAGCACCCCCGCCGCCACCAGGTTCACGAGCGACTCCGCGGCGTCCGACAGGAAACCGATGGAGCCCGTCAGCAGGTACGCCAGGCCCTTGAAGACCAGGATCACTACTGCCCCAACGAGGCTCAGCCACGCGGCGCGCAGCGGCGTACCTGCCCCGTTAGGGACTACCGTCTGCTCAGCGCTCACCCGCGCCCAGGTCTTCGTCTAAGTCGGCCTCGTCAAGGTTTTCCTCGCGGTCTTCGTCATCCAGGTCGTCCGGGTCCCACTCGCCCGGTTCCAGCTCGCCGCGTTCCATCTTCTCGAGCAACTCCTCTAGCTCCTCGCCTTCGTAATCCGTGACGGTCTCGTCGATGAGCTTCATGGCCCTCTCCGCGTCGTGCTCGGGCACCAGCACGTACGTGGTGGACGCGGACACGGAGCCCAGGTGCGAGAAGACGTCGCCGAGCATCTCGGCGCCGCGCACCGCCACCACGAACCCCTCGTCCTCCAGGATGGCCGCCACCATCTCGGCCAGCGGCATGGCGGGCGCCACGTCGACGATGGTCCAGTTATCACCGTTCATCACCAGGCTCTCGCCCTTCATAAGCTCTCCTCGTTGCGGGCCGGTAGAGCCCGGAAATGGCCGGCTGAACCGCGCGGGGGACCGCGCAACCGGCTGAGTGGCTCCAATGATACGAAGTTTCTCGCCGCCGACTAACTCAGGCTCATATACTCGGACCGATGACCACGGGTGAAACCGCCGTAGCCCCCAGCGGGACCCCCTGGCAGGCCACCATGTGGACCTGCTCGCTATGCGGGCACTGCAACCTGATGGGCGAACAGTGCGAGTCGTGCGGCGTGGCCAGGCGTTTCCTGGACGACCCGCCCCTGGACGTGCCGTACACACCCAAGCTAACGGACCTGCCGAGCTTCTGGATCGGGCTCATGTGGGCGGCAGCGGCGCTAGCCGGCGGCTTCGCGCTACTCTCGCCGCAGTTGCGGGAGACCATCGGCCCCGTCTTCCTGCTGATCGAGGTGTTCACCGCCGGCGCGGCCGCGGTCTCCTCCCTCTTCACCGCCGCCTGGGAGCGCATCTTCAACCAGATCGAGCTGCAGGTGCCGCCGCACGCCGCCGCCGGTGCCGTCTTCCGGGCGCGCCTGAAGCTGGTCCCGTACGCCACAGTCGAGAACATCACGGTGCGCTTCAGCTTCAGCGACCGCTTCTACGAAACTAAGGGCAAAGAGGTGGAGCTGCGTACGCGCAAGCTCGAGGCGGAGCAGGTGCTCACGCGCGGCCGGCTGCCTGGCCGCCGCAAGACCGAGCTCAGTTCCGGGTTCCTGGCGCCCTTCCCGCTCACCAAGCACACCTACATGCAGGCCGAGATGAACGCCGGTTTGCTCAGCTTCCTAGCCATCTTCGTGCCGTCGTTCAAGTTCGCTGCCAAGAACGTAGCGGAGCACGGCGGCTACTACGTGGAGGCGTACGTGCGGGTGGGCATGCTGTCGCGGCGCTACCACAAGCGCGTCGTGACCTACGCGATGGGCAACCAGATTCACATAGGTTGACGGGGTTCCGGCCACGCAACGCCGGCACCGGGCACTACGCCTGGTGCCGCGCGCTACGCCATGAACACCGCGCTTGGCGCCACGTCCCTCGCTTCAGCCACTAAGCAGGTCGTCGTCCGGCCGCCAACCGTAAACGTTCAGGTCCACCGTGCGGTCGATGACCTCCACGCCCTCCGCCTTCAGCAGCGCCACTTGCAGCTCGCCGCTGCCCACCTTGTAGGTAGAGATACCGCCCTGGGCGTTGATGACGCGTTGCCACGGCACGTCCATCTCGCTTTCGCGCAGCCCGTAGAGGATGCCGCCCACCTGCCGGGCGGCCCGCGGCTTTCCCGCCAGCAACGCCACAGTGCCGTAGTTCGTCACCTGCCCTGCGGGGATCAGCTTCACCACGGCCAGCACCCGCTCCCGGAAGGATGCCGTGGCGGCCTCCCCCGCCGGCTCGTAGTTGCCAGAGTCCAAGCCAGAATCCATACCTCATGCTAGCCGCTGGCCGGGCGCCCGCCGCGTCAGCGCCAAGCGCCCGCGGTCCGGGGCTCGGCCTACACGCCCAAGCCCCACGCCATGACAACGGCGGCACGCGCCTGCCGTCCGGGGTAACCTTGCGCGGGAGCCGCCGTGCAAGGAACCGTTATCCAGATCGCCAGTTACCTCTTCCTGGCCGGCATTGTGCTGGTCTTCGCCTCCATCGTGCCCAAGGTCCGCAGCCTCTGGCCGCGCGGCTTCATGGTGGGCTTCATGCTCTCCGTAGGTAGCATCTTCCTAGTCCTTCTGGCTGCGCTGCTCCTCGGATGAGACCGTGACAAGCGACCCACACGCAACTACGCAGCACCCAGCGCCAACGGTGACTCGCGACTTTGCCGTCAGCGTCTTCGTGGTGTGGCGCCAGCAGCTGCTCCTCCACGAGCACCCCAAACTACGGTTGTGGTTGCCACCCGGCGGGCACGTGGAACCAAACGAGCTACCCGACAACGCCGCCGTGCGCGAGGTACTCGAGGAAGCGGGCGTCAGCGTGCAGTTGGTCGGCGAGACAGCCATAGACGCACCCGGCCCGCGGCAGCTGCTCAGACCGCGCGGGGTGCAGCTCGAGAGCATCGCCCCAGGCCACGAGCACGTGGACCTCATCTACTGGGCGCGCCCCCTGACCGGCTACGCGGGTGCCCTCACCAGCGAAACAACCCCGTTCGGCTGGTACTCACGCACCGCGCTGGCGCGGCTGCCGCTCACGCCCGAGATGGTCGCGTGGGCCGAGCTGGCCCTCACCGAACTCGGCTGAAGTTGCCAGGTAGCGCTGCGCCCACCGCGCGCCGCGCCGCCCCGCACGGCGCCCTGCCACCCCACGCGAGTGGTATGCAGCACGTGACCTGACGCCGCCGTACCGGGTATACTCCTGCCTGCACCCGCCTGGGCGCCACCGCCCGAGCAGCGTGCGTGCGCCAGGTGATCGTCGGGGCGTAGCGCAGTCTGGTAGCGCACCTGGTTTGGGACCAGGGGGTCGCTGGTTCGAATCCGGCCGCCCCGACCACAACTCGGCCGACCACGTAGCCGCAATCAGGCGGCCAAGCATGGCTCTGCGGGAGTAGCTCAGTTGGTAGAGCGACAGCCTTCCAAGCTGTAAGTCGCGGGTTCGAATCCCGTCTCCCGCTCCAACCCTTAAGTTTTGCGCCCAGGCACGCACCAGTAGCTCAGTGGATAGAGCAGCCGCCTTCTAAGCGGTAGGTCGAGGGTTCGAATCCTTCCTGGTGCACCAGTTCCTCAACCGGCACAGGCGCCCGTAGCGGCGCGGCGCGCGCTGTTAGCAACCTGGGCCTATACACTCCCTCGTCATATGCGGTACACTTTCGGCCGGCCTCGTTGGAGCCTTGCGTGCTCTGGGGCCTGGCGCGTGGTGGGTGTAGCTCAGTAGGTTAGAGCACCGGATTGTGGTTCCGGGGGTCGAGGGTTCAAATCCCTTCATCCACCCCAACGTCTACGGGTTGAGCCCCGTGCGTTTAGGGCGGGCCGCATTTTGGCCCGCCCTCAAATGCGAAAGGGCGCCCTTCAGGCGAGGATGGCGGAACTGGTAGACGCGCTAGACTTAGGATCTAGTGGCCTAGCCGTGCGGGTTCAAGTCCCGCTCCTCGCACCACCGAAGCGGCAAGCCCCGGCTTGCCGCTATCTTTTGCAGGCTGTGCCCACGGGCGGCCATAAGGTCCGCGCCGCACACGCGGTCCGGCATCGTTACCGCCGCGACCGACAAGGAGAACGATGGAAGCCCAACTAGTCGAGAAGAAGGCCGTGACCGCCACCGTCAACATCACTATCGAAGCCGCCGACGTGGATCGCGCCTTCGAGCAGGTCCTCGGCCGGCTCTCGCGCCAGGTGCGCGTGCCGGGCTTCCGGCCAGGCAAGGTCCCCATGGGTGTGCTCGAGCGTCGCATCGGCGCGGAAGCGTTAGGTGAGGAAGTCCGCGACAGCCTGGTGGACGACGCCTACCCGCGCGCCATGCGCGACCTGGAGCTCGTGCCTGTCGACGCGCACTTCCACGCCGACACCCCAGTGCGCGGCCAGAATTACGAGATCGTTGTTCACGCCGAGCTCTTCCCGGACGTGAAGCTCCCCGACCTGAGCACCGTTACGGTCGAGGCGCGCACGCAGGAAATCGGTCAGGAGCAACTGGACGACGCCATCGAGCAGATCAGGCGCGAGAACAGCACCCTCGTCCCCGTCGACCGGCCCGTTCAGGAGACCGACTGGGTGCTCCTCGAGAGCCTCCCCAAGGAGGGTGAGGAGGAGCCGGAGGACGGCGCGGGCGCCAGCTTCCCCGTCGACTTAGAGCGTGCCGGCGACGAACTGAAGGGTCAGCTGCTCGGCAAGTCCATGGGCGACGAGGTCACCATCGAACTTACCGACACCGCTGTGGACGACGACGAGGGCAACCCGGTCGTAAGGCAAGTGCCCGTGCGCGTGGCCGACGTGAAGGAGAAGGAACTGCCCGAACCGGGCGAGGAGTTCGCCACGCAGCTCGGCCTAGACAGCTGGGACGAGGTGCTGGAGCGCGTCAAGGAGAGCCTCACCGACCAAGCGCGCCGCGACGGCTTCCAGACCCAGCAGAACGAACTCATCGAGAAGCTTATCGACGGCGCCGAGCTGGAGCTGCCGCCCAGCCTCGTGAACCGCCGCAAGCGCAGCCTCCTGCAGGACCTCGCTTACGACCTGAGCCAGCAGGGCATGACCTTCGAGGCGTACCTGAAGCGCCTCGACGAACGTGGCTCCACCGAGGAGTTCGAAGCCGAACTCGACGAGGCCGCTCAGAAGGGCGTACGCCGAGACCTGGTGCTGGAGCGCCTCATGGAGGAGCGCGGCACCGAGCTGACGGACGCCGAGTTCATGGCCGCCGCCAAGCACCTCGCGCAGCAGCGCGGCCAGGACGTGGGCCGCATGCTGGCCGAGCTCGGCGAGGAGTGGGAGAACAACTACCGCTTCCTCCTCCGCCGCGACAAGACCGTGCGCGAGATGGTGGCTGAGCTAACTGGCGAGACCAGAGTCGGCTTCGACGCCAACGTCATCGAGGAAGCGGCCGACGCCGCCATGGGCGCCGACGACGAAGACGACGACCACGATCACCACCATCACGACCACGATCACTGAGCTGAACTGAGGCCAACCGCCCAGAAACGAGCCAGTAACGCCGTCGGCCACGCGCCGAGTAGCGGACCGCCACCGGAGCACCCGGTGGCGGATGCTACGCTGAACGCACTATGCCTCTAGTCCCTTACGTGATCGAGCAGACCGGCCGCGGCGAGCGCACTTACGACGTTTACAGCCGCCTGCTGAAAGAGCGCATCATCTTCCTAGGCTCCCCCATCGACTCCGAGGTGGCCAACGTCGTCACCGCGCAGTTGCTACTGCTCGACTCGCAGAGCTCCGAGCAACCCATCAACCTGTTCATCAACAGCCCGGGCGGCGAGGTGTACGCAGGGCTGGCCATTTACGACGTCATGCAGTACATCAACGCCCCCGTGCACACCAACTGCGTGGGCATCGCCATGTCCATGGCGTCCGTCATCCTCATGGCCGGCACGGCCGGCAGCCGCGTGGCGCTGCCGCATAGCCGCATCATGATCCATGCTGGCTCCGCCGGCTTCCCGCGGGCCTCGCTGCCCGACCTCGAGGTTCAGGCGCGCGAGTTCCTCGACGTGCGCGACATGCTGGAAGAGATCTACCACCGCCACACGGGCCGGCCCAAGGAGCAGCTCCGCAAGGA
>JBBAFX010000065.1:0-10459 GCA_041655195.1 Trueperaceae bacterium | reverse complement strand
TGGCAACCACTGAACCGCCACCGGCGGCGCGCAGGTGCGGAAGCGCCAGGCGCACGGTGCGCACCACGCTCATGAGGGTAAGTTCGAAGGCGCTCGCCCAGTCCTCGTCGGAGAGATCCTCGAAACCGCCAGCCTTAGGGCCGCCAGCGTTAATGACGAGCTGGTCGAGCCCGCCCAGCGTGTCCACGGCGTTAGCAACCAGGCGCTCAAGCTCGGCAGGTGCCGTAACGTCGGCGCCCAGCCCCCGCACGAACGCGCCGGGTCCCGCTTCCGCCTTTACCTCTCCGGCCACGGCGGCGGCGCGCTCGGCGGAGCGGCCGTTCAGCACCACTTTGGCGCCGTCGTTGGCCAGAGCCTGCGCAGTGGCGCGACCCAGCCCGCTAGTGCCGGCCAGTACCAGCGCGCGCTTGTTCTCGAGTCCTAGATCCATGGGCGTCTCCTTCTCCTGGCCCCAGTGATGCCTGGGCTCCTACACGCTGCTAACGCTATCAACTGGCGCGCGCCAGCGTGCGGAAAGGCTACCCACCGTTTCAGTGTATGAAATGCGGGCGTACTTACGAGCTGGTTTCACGCCAAAGCGGTACCTTGGTCTACCGGTACTATGCGTTTGGAGCTTACGCGGTAGGATTCTATGAGTTAGACTGAGTAAGCAAGCCGCAAGGTTTAGCGCACCCAAGCTCGATTGGAGATTCCCCCATGGCTCTAACTGAAGTACTAGTTCTGATACCCGAAGAGCGCGTCGGCGACTTCTACCGCGTCGTAGGCGCGTGGATGACGGGCGGCTCTTTGGTGGAAGACGGCGGCGGCAGCCGCGGCCGGCGCCGCGCCGCCGGGGGCGCCATGCCCACCCTTTCGGCCAGCAGCCGCTACGCACCGCTGCACAAGCACCTCGCGGGCCTGCCTAAGGACCGCAAGGAGTACGAGATGAGCTTCGACGAGATCAGCACGGTCATGGGGGCCGCGCTGCCCAAGTCGGCTCGTGACCACCGCGCCTGGTGGGCTAACACCGAGTCGCACTCGCAGGCCCTGGCCTGGATCTCCGCCGGCTGGAAGGTCGACGGGGTCGATCTCGACAACGAACTCATCCACTTCACCCGCGCCGAGCGCGGCTGATCCGGTTAGGGCGCCTAGAGGCCTAGGAGACCCTACCTAAACCTAAGGCTTTGCCGGCCTGGCCCAGTACCATCGGGGCCAGGCCGGCTGCCACTATGAGCCACCAACCGCGCGCGTCCAGGAGCTGTATGGAGAGCACCTGCCGCAGCGGCTCGACCACCACGACCAGCGCGAGCAGCGCCGTGCAGCCGAGCGTGGCGGCCCACACCCAGCGGTTGCGGGTCACCTGGTTGTTGAGGAGCGAACTGCCCGGGTCCCGCATGTTGAAAACGTGCCACACCTGGCCCAGCGCCAAGCCCAGGAAGGCCACTGTCACGGCGCCAGCCGTGTCGTACAGCTGCAGCGCGTAAACGAAGGCGCCCAGCGTCGTTATGGTCAGCAGGCTCCCGTAACCGATGATGCCTGCCCAGTGCCGACGCGCCAGCAGCGGCTCCGAGCTGGGCCTGGGAGCGCGCTCCAGGATCCGCTTATCGCCGCGGCCGGCCCCAAGCGCCAGTGCGGGGAAGACGTCCGTGATGAGGTTGAGGAAGAGAATCTGCAGCGGCAGTAGCGGCAGCGGGTAACCGATCACGCCGGCCAGGCCGATGACGAGGATCTCGCTCAGGTTGCAGGAGAGCAGGAACAGCACGAAGGCGCGGATGTTGTCGAAGATGACCCGCCCCTCCTTAACGGCTGAGATGATCGTGCCGAAAGCGTCGTCTAGCAGCACCATGTCGGCCGCCTCGCGCGCGACCTCCGTGCCGCGCTTACCCATGGCCACGCCGATGTCGGCGCGCCGCAGCGCCGGGGCGTCGTTAACGCCGTCGCCCGTCATGGCCACCACCTGACCGTCCTCCTGGTGCAAACGCACGAGCTCCAGTTTCTGCTCGGGAGCTACCCGCGCCAGCACGTTCGCTGCCAGCAGCGTGCCCGTTCCCTCGTCACCGGTGGCCAGCAGGCTCGTCACGGCCTTGCCATCGAGCACCTTATGGGCGTCGCGGATACCCACCTGCTCCGCGATGCTGCGCGCCGTTATGGCCTGGTCGCCGGTAGCCATGATCACGCGGATGCCGGCGTCGGCGCACTGCGCCAACACGTCCTCTATGCCCGCCCGCGGTGGGTCGGCGAAACCCACCAACCCGACCAGGGTGAGGTCCTCGTAAGGTCCCGCGTCCTGGCCGCTAGCGTCCACGCTGCCCGCGCCGGCCTGGCCCGCGTCCCCTGTACCCGCGTCGTTCACGCGCTTCTCGGCCAGCGCCAGCACCCGCAGACCCCGCGCGGCCAGCTCGCGGTTGCGCTGCAGCCAGGCCTCCTTCCCCTCCGCGGTGAGGGGCGTGGTGCCGACCCCGCCAGCGCTGTCAGCTGCGCCGTTGGCTACCCTCGTCACAGCGTCCATCACGGCGCCCGGGGCGCCCTTCACGGCCACCAGCTCCGAGCCGCCAACCCAGCTGTGCGCCGTGGCCATGAGCCGCGTGTCCGGGTCGAACGCCATCTGCCGCAGTTCGGCGTGCTCCTCCAGTAGCTCAGCGCGCTCGATGCCGTGCTCGCGTGCCGCCTGGAGGAGCGCCAGCTCCATGGGATCGCCGACCGCCGCCTCCTCCGCCTTCACTGAAGCGGCGGCGTCGCCCGCCCGGGGCAACTCCGCGGTTACGCACAGGGCGCCTATGGTCAGCGCTCGTCGCAGCTGTTCCTCAAGGTCCACGTGGCTGCGCTGGTCGCTGAGCTCCATCACCCCTCCGGGTAGCCAGAAGGTGGTGGCCCGCATGCGGTTCTCGGTAAGCGTGCCCGTTTTGTCCGTGAGGATGACGCTGGTGGCGCCCAGCGTCTCCACCGCCGAGAGGCGGTTGACCAGCGCGTTGCGTCCCGCCATGCGGGCCACCCCGCGCGCGAGCGTGAGAGTGGCGATGATCGGCAACCCCTCAGGCACGGTCGCTACGGCCAGGGCGATGGCTGTTTGCAACAGCACCAGCCAGCTCTTGCCGCTGCCGAGGCCCGTGAGGGTGATGAGCGCAGCCACTATGAGCGTGAGCCACACGAGACGGTGCGCCAACTCCGAGAGGCGCTTCTCGAGCGGGGTGGCGTCGTCGCCTCCGGCGCCGCTGACCAGCCGGCTGATCTTGCCCAGCTCGGTCTCCATGCCGGTGGCGACCACCACCGCCTCCGCCGCACCGCGCGAGACGGGCGTGCCCTTGAACACCATGGCGGCCCGGTCGGGCAGCAGGGTGTCGGCCGGCAGGGCCGCCACGTCCTTGCTGACCGGCACCGATTCACCCGTGAGGCTCGACTCGTCGACCTCCAGCTGGCTCTCCTTGAGGAGCCTTGCGTCGGCCGCCACCAGGTCGCCGCCCTCCAGGAGGAGCACGTCGCCGGGCACCAGGTCATCTGCCACCACGCGCTGCGCGCTGCCGGCACGCCTGACGGTGGCGTGCGCGGCCCCGAGACGCCTCAGCGCCTCCACGGACCGCACGGCCCGCAGCTCCGTCACGAAGCCGATAGCGGCGTTCAGGATGAGCACTATGCCTACAGCGATAGCCTCCGGCCACTGCCCGAACAGGGCAGAAAGTGCAGCGGCGGCGGCCAGCAGACCCACCAGTAGGCCCCTGAACTGCGCCACGAGGATCTCGAGCCAACCGCGGCTCTTAGAGACCTCGATGCTGTTGGGGCCGTACTGCTGCTGCCGGCGAGCGACTTCGGCGGGGGAGAGCCCCTCCGCGGGGTCCACCGCGAGCGATTCTAGTAGCTGGTCGGGTTCGGCGGTCCAGGGCGGTGGCTGCGTCATGTCACGTCAGCTTAGGGGCCCTGTAGGGGCGCGGCTAGAGACTACAGACCCGCCGCGGCCTCCGGGGTCCGTTTGAGGCGGTCGTAATACTGCTTGCGGAACTTGGCCACCTTGGGGGCTATCACGGCGGCGCAGTAACCCTGGTTAGGGTTCCGGGCGTAGTAATCGTCGTGGTAAGTCTCGGCGGGGTAAAGCTCGCCTAACGGTTCGAGCTCGGTCACGAGCGGGGCGGGGTAGAGCCCCTGCTGCCGGACCTCCTCCATGACCTCCTCGGCCACTGCGCGCTGTTCATCGCCAACGTAGTAGATGGCCGAGCGGTACTGCGTGCCGATGTCGTTGCCTTGCCGGTCCTTGGTGGTCGGGTCGTGGATGGTGAAGAACACACGCAGAAGATCGCGGTAGCTGACCTGGGCTGGGTCGTAGGTCAAGGTCACCACCTCGGCGTGGCCCGTGGTGCCGGTGCAGACTTCTTCGTACGTGGGGTTGGGTTTGTGACCGCCGGCGTAACCGGACTTGACGTTCGTGACGCCAGCGAGCTGGTCGTAAACGGCCTCGAGGCACCAGAAGCAGCCGCCCGCCAGCGTGGCGGTGGCCGTGCGCGGTTCTTGGTCTTGGTTCATAACCTGCTCCTAACTTGACCTGCTCAGCTGGACCGGCTCGCGGCTGACCCGGCGGGCCGCCCGGTGGCGCTCGCGTCCAACGTCTGATGTTATTGCCGGTACCGGCCTGACGGCGTAGTCCCGCTTGCGCTGGGCGCTGGTCCGCCACGAAGAGAGTGGCGGACCAGCGCCCTAAGGGGTCCCTCAGGCCCAGTCGCGCAGGAACTCAACGAATAGCCTCACACCGTAACCGGTGGCGCCGTGGGTGAGGTACTTGCGGTCTTTGCCGGACTCGACCATGGCCATGCCGGCCATGTCGATGTGCGCCCAGGGGTAGTTCGTGAACGCCTCGAGGAAGACGGCGGAGGTGCCCACACCACCCTGCGCGCCGCCGGTGTTCTTGAGGTCAGCGACCTTGGACTCGATGGTCTTGCGGTAGTCGTCGAAGAGGGGCATGTGCCACACGCTTTCGCCCGTGGCGTCGGCGGCGGTCTCCAGCCTGGCACGCAGTGTGGCGTCGTTAGCGAACAGCGAAGCCGCTACGCCGGCACCGATGGCGACCACGCTGGAGCCCGTTAGGGTGGCGATGTCGATGACCGCTGCCGGCTCGAAACGCTGCACGTACCAGAGAGCGTCGGCCAGGGCGAGGCGCCCCTCGGCGTCGGTACTGAGCACCTCGATCGAGTGGCCGCTGCCCGCCACGAGCACGTCCGAGGGCCGGTAGGCTGCGCCGTCGGGCATGTTCTCCACGCAGGCGCACACGGCCAGCACGCGCACGGGCAGGTCGAGTTCCGCTACCGCCTGCATGGCGCCTATGACGGCGGCCGCGCCGGCCATGTCGTTCTTCATGGTGATCATGCCGTCGCGGCTCTTGAGGCTCAGGCCGCCAGTGTCGAAGGTCACGCCCTTGCCGACCAGGGCTATGAGGGGCAGGTCGGTTCGGTCCGCGTTGTGCTCGAGTTGCACGAAAGCGGGCTCGTTGCGGGAGCCCTTGGCTACGGCCAGGAACGCTCCCAGGCCCTCCTGCTCGGCCCAGGCGCGGTCACCGATGAAGAGCTTCAGGTCGGTGCGGTCCGCGAGCTCGCGGGCGGTCTCCACCAGGTACTGGGGGTTGACCACGTTGGCGGGCAGGTTCACCAGGTCGCGAGCCAGCGCCACGCCGCGGGCCACGGCGTTGGCGGCTTCAGCACCCGCCTGCACGTCGGCCAGCTTGCCCTCCGATAGTTCGGCCAGCGTGATCCGCTCCAGGGCTTTGCCTTCGGCCGCCTTCTGGCGCCAGCCGCCGAAGCCGTAGCTCGCCAGGAGGGCGCCTTCCAGCGTGGCCTGCGCAGCCTCGGCTGCGGGGAAGCCGCCGATGCCCGCGCCGTGCACGATGGTGGCCATGTGCTTGACGCCAAGCTCGCGCGCCTTGATGGCGGCGCTGGCGGCGGCGCGGCGGGCAGCTTCCATGTCGAACTTGTCCTGATCGCCCAGCCCAGCCACCAGCACGCGCCTGGCAGGCAGCTTGCCGCCCGTGTAGAGCACGGCCACCTCGCCCAGCTTGCCGCTAAGGTCGCCGCCGGTTATCAGGTCGGTTATTGCGCCGTCGAGCAGCTCGTTAACGGCACCGGTGGCGCCTTCCGGCGTGGTGACGCCGCGGAAGAGGTTCACCACGATGGTGTCGGCCGCCACCGCGCTGATGTCGGCGTTGACCACTTCGGTGGCGACCAGGTTCGGCAGGCCCGTGATGGGCTCACGATCGTTGATCCGGTTGTCTGGCATGTACTTACTCCTATTCGGCGAGCGTCTCATCGGTTCGCCGGCACCCGGCCATGCTACCGCCGGGCGGCCGTTGTAACCGGCGGGCGTGCGTTCTCCCTAGCCGCGTAACGGACGCGTGGTCGCGCGTCTCTCAATCTGATATATTGCCATTTACCTATATTGGGTGCCGCGGGTGGGAGCGGCCCTCGCGAAACCGAGCGGCTGGCGGGTAGGGGCGCTAGCCAGCACTACCCCAGGAGGGCTAGATGTCCACCAACCAGTACGTCATCAAGTCGGCTCAGCGGACGTTAGAGGTGCTGCTGGAGTTCTCGAAGGCGCCGCACCGTTTCGGGCTGGCTGACCTGCAGGTGGCTACGGGCCTCGAGAAGAACCAGCTCTACCGCAGCCTCAAGACGCTGGAAGCCGCAGGCTACCTGCAGCCCGACGGCGCCGGCCGTTACAGCCTGACCGAACAGGTCGGCCGCCTGCTGGCGGGCCTGCCAACGGCCAGCAAGTCCGGCACCCTGCGCTCGAAGCGCGCCAGGCGCCCCCGCGATAGCGGCCAGAAGGCCCTCGCCACGGACTGAGAACGGCGCCCACGAAGAGCGGCGCCTGCCCGCCCGACGTCTGCCCGGTCGGCTTAGGCGTTCAGTTGCGCCGGTCCAGCACGTCGCGCAAGCCGTCCGACAGGAACTGGAAAGAGAGCGACGCCGCCGCCAGGAACAGCCCTGGCCCCACGGCGGCCCACGGCTGACGCGTGAGGTAGCTGCGCGCGTCCTGCAACACGTTGCCCCAACTCGGGGTGGGTAGGGGCACACCCAGCCCCAGGTACGAGAGCGACGCCTCCACTAACAGGAAGGTGGCGGCCGTGCTGGCCGCCTGCACGCTTAGGCTCCCCAGGAAGTTAGGTACCGCGTGCCGCCAGAGCTGCCGCGTTCGGGTGGCGCCCAAGGCGCGGGCCGCGGTCACGTACTCGGACTTCAGCTCCGCGCGCGTGAAGGCGCGAGTGAGCCTGAAGTAGATGGGCGAGCCCGCCACGCCCATGGCCAGCACCGTCTGGAGTGAACCGCCGCCAAGGATGGCGACCACCAGCAGGATGAGCAGGAAGCCGGGGAACGCTAGCAGCGCGTCGAAGAACCTCGACAGCGCCGTGTCGGTGAGCCCGCCTACGCCCGCCGCGAGGAGGCCCAGCACCCCGCCCAGGAGCGCGGTCAGGGCCGTTGCCGCCAGCGCTATCGTCAGCGACACACGCCCACCCGCCAGCGAGCGCGAGAGCACGTCGCGGCCGAGCCCGTCGGTGCCCAGCGGGTGCTCGCTGGTGGCCGCACCGTAGCGGTTACGGTAGTCGGGAGCGATGGGGTCGTAAGGCGAAAGCCAGGTGGCGAGAAGCGCCGAGCCTGCCACCAGTATGAAGAGGATGATGCCGATGGTGGCGCGGTTCATGTGGGCGCCCTAAGCCGCGGGTCGGCGACCAGCTGGGCCAGGTCCGCGAGCCAGTTCACCAGCACGTAGACGGTGACCGCCAGGATGGTCACGCCTTGCACCACGGGATAATCGCGCGCCGAGATGCCGCCCAGGATGGTGAGCCCCAGCCCGGGGAGGCCGAAGACCTGCTCCACCACGATCGTGCCGGTGAGGAGCCCACCCAGTTCCAGGGCCAGGAGCGGCAGAACGCCGGGCAGCGCGTTACTGGCTATGTGCCGGCCCACCGCGTTGGGGAGGAGCCCCTTGCTGCGCGCTGTGCGCACGTAGTCGGAGCTGCGCTCCTCCAACACCCTGGCCCGTGCCAGGCGCGCCAGTTGCGCAGCGCGCGGTATGGCGAGCGTGACGGCGGGCAGAATGAGGTTCCAGCTCGACCCGACCGTTAACCCCTCCGGTGGCAGACCCAGCACGGGGAACCAACCTAAGTTGACCGCGAACAGCAGGATGAGCAGGAAGCCGAACCAGAACTCGGGGATGGCGAGCGCCACCGTGGTGAACAGCAAAGTGGCGCGGTCCGCCGCCCCGCCGGGCCGCAGGCCCGCGAGCACGCCGAGCCCGAGCCCGATCAGCAGTGACAGAACGAACGCCATGCCCGCCAGGGTGAGGGTGACGGGCAGGCGTTCGAGGAGGACGGTAGTAACGGGCCGCCGCTCGCGCAGCGACTCGCCCAGATCCGCCTGCAACAGGCCGCCGAAGTAGGCGGCGTACTGCGCGGGTAACGAGCGCGCTAACCCTATGCGCTCGCGCATGGCCTCCACCTGCTGCTCCGTGGCGTCGAGGCCGCCCATGATGGTGGCGGCGTCGCCCGGGAGCGCGCGGACGGCGAAGAACACGAGCGTCAGCACCGCCCACAGCGTTACGACGAACGAGGCGCTCTGCGTGAGAAGGTAGCGCGGCAAGCGGCTGGTTACCCGTCGGCGCCTATGTGCTTACTCGAGCGCGGCGTCGCGGAAGTCGAAGCTGTCGAGTAGCGGCGTCATCCAGAAGCCCTCGACGTTAGCCTGGCGGGCGTAAACCCGGTCGGGCGTGCCGAAGAAGATGAACGGCGCCTGCTCGTGGATACGCTCGAGTGCTTCGGTGTACAGCGCCTGGCGCGCAGCGTGATCGGGGGTGATGTTGGCGGTGGCGATGATGCCGGCCAGCTTGGGGTCGTCGAGACCCGTGTAGTTAGTGCGCGGATCGCCGAGGCCCGTGAGGCGGCCAGACGGGTCGAGCTTGCCCGTGTGACCCACCACGGTGATGTCGAAGTTGCGGGGACCGCCGTACGTGTCGGAGAGCCACACGCCCCACTCCACTATGCGGATCTGCGCGTTGATGCCTAGGTCACGCAGGAAGTCCTGCACGATCTGACCGGCCAGGATGTGCTCCTCGTACGGCTGCGGCAGGACCATGTCAAGCGTCCAGCCTTGCGGTACGCCCGCCTCGGCCAGTAGGGCGCGGGCGGCTTCCGGATCGTACGGGAACGGCTCGACGCTGTCCGGGTACCAGGGGCTGCCGGCCTCCATGAAGGTGCCGACCTGCGAGCCGCTGCTGTAAGCCACTTCCATGACGATGGCGGTGTCTACACCTAGGTTCAGCGCCTGACGCACCCGCACGTCCGAGAGGTAGTCGCGGCGCGTGTTGAGGCCGGCCACCAGGACCAGCCCGGACGGTTCCCGGACGAGCGTGAGGGCCGGGTTCGTTTCCACGGCCGGGCGGTCGGCGGCGGCCACGGTATCGATGATGTCGAACTCGCCCGTCAGCAGGCCCTGCAGCTGAACGGCGCTGTCGGTAACGAAGCGGATGACCACCTGGTCCACGCTGGGGGCGCCGCCGTAATAGTCGGGGTTGGCGTCCAGCGTGATGGCGTTGTCGCGCGTCCAGCTGGCGAAGCTGAAGGGGCCGGTGCCTACCGGTTGGTTACCGAAGTCGTGACCTTCAGCGAGCTTCTCGCTCGGCAGGATAGCGCCCCAGCCGGACGCAAGGCTGGCGAGGAGCGCGGGCTGCGGTTCGGACAGCGTGACCACCACAGTGCGCGGGCCCTGCGCCGCCACGCTGACGATGGCGCGGAACTCGTTGACCTTCGGGGAGGCGGTCTCGGCGGACCGGATGCGGTCGAGCGTGGCCACCACGTCCTCGGCGCTGAAGGCGGTGCCGTCGTGGAACGTTGCTTCGACCAGTTCGAAGGTGTAAGTGAGGCCGTCGGGGCTCACTGCCCAGGAGGACGCCAGCGCCGGCACCAGCACCCCGCTCTGGTCGACCTCGATGAGCGTGTCGTAGATGGACTTGCTGACCTGGAACGCCGCCGTGGCGGCCGTGACTTGCGGATCGAGCGTGTCGGGCTGGGCGCTCATGGCCATGGTGAGCGTTTGCGCCAGGCCAGCGCCGCCCAAGAGGGGTAGCAGGGCTACTAGTGCAAGAAGAGAGAGGTTGCGGATGCTGCGCCTGCGTTTCATGGTGCCTCCTCTGGTGACCCGGACCGGGGCCATGATCCGACGCGGTACCTGCCGGGCACGCACCCGGCTTGAGGTGGCCGATTCGGGTCTTGCCCCAATGCTAACTGCAGGGGCCACTCACCGTCGTCACCGGCAGGTCAGCCCGGTTAACAACCCGTTCATCAGGCGCGCTCCTCGCCCCACTACTGCGACTGTGGCGCGCCGGGCCGCGGCTCTCCGCTGCAGTACTGGCATAGTTGGTTGAGACATTCCCATAACGCACGGTAAGTAGCTAGGCATCGTGCCTGTAAGTAATGTCACAGGCCCACGTAAGAGTCCCGTCACGAACAACG
>JBBAFX010000064.1:0-10476 GCA_041655195.1 Trueperaceae bacterium | reverse complement strand
GCCGCCCACCGCCATGCCGTGGAACGGCATGGCACCGATGACGGCGGCGCTTTCCTCCCGCTGATCCCTGTACGCGCCGCCCTGCACGATGCCGTACAGCGCCTGCGGGTAGCCGTGCTGCGCTTCGCTGCGCGTGAACTCGTCGAGGCTGCGCTGCGCCCAGCGGTGGGTGCGCTCCAGGGAGGCGCGCGTGTAAGCCTCATCGTGCAGGGGGCTGGTGCACTCGTCGAAAGCCAGCACCATGTCGGCGCCCAGGCTGCGCTGGATCTGGATTGACTTCTCGGGGGTGAACCAGTGCTTCGAGCCGTCGATGTGGCTCTTGAACTCCACGCCCTCCTCGCGCACCTTCACCATGCCGCTGCCGGTCTGCCTGCGCAGGTTCGCCTGGGGCCCCCGCAGGTCGGCCTGCTGACCCTCGCCGGGGAAGATGGACGCCACCTTCCCCACGCCGTGGTCTATGGAGGCGCCGAGCGAGAAGACCTGGAAGCCACCGGAGTCGGTGAGGATGGGGCCGTCCCAGCGCATGAAGCGGTGCAGGCCGCCGTGTGCGGCTACCAGCTCGGGTCCCGGCCGGAGGTAGAGGTGGTAGGTATTGGCGAACAGGAGCTGCGTGCCGGTACCGGCCACCACGTCGGGGGCGGCGCTCTTCACGCTGGCCTGCGTGCCGACCGCCACGAAGGCGGGCGTCCGCACGGTGCCGTGCGGGGTGTGGAGCAGCCCGGCGCGGGCCGCACCCTGGCGCGCCTGCACCTCGAAAGCGAGAGGCCGCTCGGCCGAAAGGTCGGGACCGCCGGCTGTGGCGCCTACTGGAGGGGTCTGATCGGTGATCGGTTCGTCCATGCTCATGTCGTAACTGGCTGCGAGCCTCATGGTCGTGACTGGTTGCGAGCCTCACGGTCGTGACTGGCTGCGAGCCTCGCAGAGGCATGCTACATCGGCGGGACGGGCCGCCAGGTGGCCCAGCGGCGCGCCGCTGGCGGGGCCACCCGCTCGCAACCGGCTCAGAGCCGCTTCTCGTTAACGCTTCCTCAAGTACGGCCTTTCACACCCGGTACTCATGCTTGTGCTAACCTAGTTCCTTAGGGAGCTTAGGCTCCCTGCTTGGAACGCTAAGAAACCTGTCTCGTACGTGGGCGCTTGAGGCAGGCGGAGCGAGTAGCGCAACCGGCCAAGGATGAGATTGTCCCCTCTTCCTCACAAAAGCCGCAGCGTTCCAGGCACGGACCTCCCCACGAAGGTTCCGTAGCCCGAACGGTTCGGGCACCCGGGTTCGCCCGGGCGTTGGAAGCTATGAAGCTTGTTCTGCATTTGGGCGCTTGGAACAAGTGGAGCGAGTAGCGCAACCGGCCAGCGGGACACTTGTAGCGAGCACCTCTCGCAGCATGGCGTAGCCGGGCAGGCGTCCCAGGACCGGACAGGTCCGAGGGTGACATGCACGGCGAGGCGAACCACGACTTCTACAAGAGTGCCGTACGCGGCAAGCGCACGCTGGTCGCTTGCCTGCTTATCCTCGCTGCCATGCTCCTGAGCGCCTGCTCCGCCAACGAACCCGAACAGGTCGCCATGAAAGGCCGCGCGCCGCTGGCGCCGGAGAGCCCCCTCACGCAAACCCTGGGCTCCACCGCCATGTTCGGCGCCTTCACTTACGGGGGCGTGTGGCAGGGCATGGAACCCGTGCTCGAGCTGGAGACAAAGCTCGGTCGCCGCCTCGACATAGTTCACTGGTTCACCAACTGGGACAACCCCTACTTCCCCGCCATGGTCGAAGCCGCCTCCCAAGGTGGCCGGCTGCCGCTCATCTCCTGGCAGCCGCACCGCCAGAGCATGGCCGACATCGCCGCCGGCCGTTACGACACCTACCTGCGGGAGTGGGCGCAGGGCGCAGCCACTGCACCTGGCCTCGTGTACGTGCGCCCCTTCCCCGAGATGAACGGCAGCTGGACCCCCTGGAACGGTGACACGTCCACCTTCCGCGCCGCGTGGCGCCGCATGGTGGACGTGTTCGAGCAGGAGGGCGCCGAAAACGTTCGCTGGGTCTTCAGCCCCAACGTCACCGACGAGCCGCGCACCGAAGCGAACAAGATGGAACACTATTACCCCGGTCACGACTACGTAGACGTGCTGGCCCTCGACGGCTACAACTGGGGCGACTCCAACGTGCATTACCCCGCCTGGCGCAGCTTCACCGAAGTGTTCGAGGCCGGCTACGACCGCATCACGGCGGTCGGTGAGCAGCCCGTCTGGATTGCCGAGTTCGCCTCCTCCGACGAAGGCGGCAACAAGGCGGAGTGGGTGACTGACATGTTCGCCACCGGCGGGTTCGACCGCGTCGAGGCGCTCGTATGGTTCGACGAGGACAAGGAAGCCGACTGGCGCATAACCTCCGGCCCTGACGTGGTGCACGCGTTCCGCGCGGCCCTCAGCAGCGGCGCGGTGGTGGCTAGCAGCGGCCTTAACACAACCGCAGATTGAGCCTCCTGAACCCGTTCCCTGGTTGCCCGGCCTGGGCCAAGTAGGTTACATTTCTCACAGTTGAGCCGACGGAAATAGGTCGTTCGGGAGAAATGACCCCGTCGTGGGAGGCCAACCTGCAACGCCCAGCTAACCGCACTAGCGCCCCCTTAGGGCGCGGTCTACGGCTACGTCTTCGTGACCTGCATGCCGTCAAGAACCGCGTACGGTTCTTACTGCCTCTAGCGCTCCTGCTCGCGCTGGCCGCGTGCGCCACCCCCATGACACCGGAACCGCAGTCACCCCCCGAGTACGCCACGCCGCTCATGGGCGCTTTCGTGCCCACCGGCTTCTGGAACGACCTGAACGGCTTCAAGGAGCTCGAGGAGCGGGTCGGTGGCGAGTTCGACTTGGGCCACTGGTACACCTCCTGGAGCCACGCTTACGACCCCATTCCCGTCAACGACCTGCTGGAGCACGGCCGCATACCGCTGGTCAGCTGGCAGTCGCACGTGCCGAGCGTGGCGGACATAGCCGCGGGACTGCACGACGACTACGTGCGCGACTGGGCCCGCCAGGCGGCCGCCGCCCCGGGCGTTCTGTACGTACGCCCCTTCCCCGAAATGAACGGCGACTGGGCACCGTGGCACGGCGATCCGGAGAACCTCAAGCGCGCCTGGCGCCGGCTGGTGACCCTCTTCAAGGAGGAGGGCGCTCACAACGTGCGCTGGGTCTTCAGCCCCAACGTCACCGACGAGCCGCGCACCCAAGAGAACCGCATGGAGAACTACTACCCGGGTACCGAGTACGTGGACGTGCTAGCGCTCGACGGTTACAACTGGGGCTCCACCCGCCCTTACATAGGCTGGCGCAGCTTCGACGAGGTCTTCGCCACCGGTTACGAGCGCATCACGGCGTTAGGGCCCCAACCCGTCTGGATCCCCGAAGTGGCATCAACCGAACACGGCGGCGATAAGGCGCAGTGGATCACGGACATGCTCAGCTCCACCGCCTTCGGCCGGCTGGAAGCCATCATCTGGTTCAACGAGGATAAGGAAACCGACTGGCGCATCGAGTCCTCCGTTGCCTCTGCGGAGGCGTTCCGGGAGTGGTTCGAGTGGCGCGCCGCGGACGAAGGCCAGCAGATCATGGCGGCGCGGGCGCGAGTGGCGGCGGGCGCCGCTACGCAGACAGGCGCCGACGCGCTGACAGTGGCTGCAGCACCTGCAGCACACGCCGCGAGCACGGACACCGGTCGCGTCACCGGTTCGGGCCAGGAGGCTGAGCTGCGCGCGGAAGTGGTACTACTGACCCATAGATGAACCGCTCCATCCAGACGTTCCGCCTGCCCCATCAGCAACTGACTCACCTCGTTCGCACGGCCCTACTCGTGCTGGCCTTGGCTGCCGAGCAGGTGGCCGCGGTGGCGGCTGCGCAAGTCGAGTACACGCCGTACCCAGCCGTCACCGACATCCCGCCCGTCTACCCCAGCGAGGTGAGCTACGACCTGCAGCTGCTGGTCGACGGCCTGCCCCTGCCAGTGTCGGTCACGCCGCTCGGTGACGGCAGCGGGCGGCTTCTGGTGGTCTCGCTACTGGGCCGCGTCTGGCTCCTCGATGATTACGCGCTCAGGCCCGAGCCGTTCCTCGACCTAGCCGCGCGCGTTACGGGCCGCGTGGGTGAGCAGGGCCTCTTCACCGTGGCGCTCGAGCCAGCGCCAGTGACGGCGGGCGGGGAGCGCCGCATAGTCACTTCCTTCACGGAGCAGGGCAGCGGCGACCTGCTGGTGACCGCCTACCCGCTAACGCCCGACCTGCGCAGCGCGGACCACACGCGCGAGACCGAGATCCTGCGGATTGAAATGCCAGAGCCGTTCCATCACGGCGGGCAGGTCGCGTTCGGTCCGGACGGCATGCTGTACTTCTCGATCGGTTCGGGTGAGATCAGCATCGAGCGGTTACATGTGCGGCCCGCCCCTACCCAGGACCTCACCAGCCTGCTCGGCAAGCTGCTACGCCTTGACCTCTCCGTTGACCCTTACCGTGTGCCGAGCGATAACCCTTACACGGCGGAGAGCGATCCCGCCGCGGCGGCGTTGGGCGCCCGGCCCGAGATCTGGGCGAGCGGCTTCCGTAACCCCTGGAAGTTCACGTTCGGCCCTAACGGCGAACTGTACGTGGCGGACGTGGGCGCAGACCGCTGGGAAGAGGTCAACCTGGCGGAGCGGGGCGGCAACTACGGCTGGCCCGCTCGCGAGGGCCGGGAGTGCTTCCGGCTCCCGGACGTTGCCGCCTTCGCGGATCCTGACTGCCAGAACCCGCTGTTCAGCGAGCCACTGGTGGCGTACGCCCACCTGCGCTTAGATCCACAGGGCGGCCAGACGGTAACGGGCGGCGTGGTGGTCACCGACCCGCAGTTACCCGAGCTGGCGGGCAGGTACGTGTACGGCGATTTCGGCTCCGGGCGCGTGTGGTCGTACGATCCCGTCACAGAACGCATCGAGCTGCTACTCGAGACGGGCGTGACCATCAGCGAGATCAGCGCCGGTGAGGCCGGCGAGCTACTGGTGCTGAGCATCAACGGGCGGCTCTTCCGCTTGGCGCACACGGACTAACCGGTCCCCGCCTCGTGCACACGGGATGTCCAGTCCCCGCCTCGTGCACGCGGACTGAACGATTCCCGCTTGGCGCACGCGGACTGAACACCGCGCGCGCTAGTTGCTCAGTTCCCTACCGGTAGAGAAACCGTGTTGTTACCTGCGCCATAAAGACGCTCGGTGATCTGAAGGTAGAAGTCGTCGTCGTCGATCCCGAAGCTCTTTATCAACGACTGCGTGGTCAGGTAGGCAGCGCCCAGCCCGAGTTCGCCGTCGGCCACGAGACCGTACACGTCGAGCAGCGCCCGCTCCTGTTCGCTTACCAGCTGGGGGTCGTGCCGGTAGGCGGCGAAGGCGTTACGGAGGGCGTCCACGGTTTCCACGAGGCCGTCGAGCGCCGTGACTAGCTCCGCGTGCACGGGGTTCAGGCCGGAGCGCTGCACTCCCTCCAGGGGGTTGATGTAGCGCGCGTACGCGAAGCGGTCGTCGTGCCCGTTCGGCTGTGAGCGCGACCAGGCCAACTTGGCGGCGCCGGCGCAGATGGAGAAGTCAGGGTCGAACACGCTGAACGGGCCCGCGAACATCTGCTGGTTAGCGAACTTCGAGCCGGCCTGAGTGGAGATGCTGCGCAGGAGCGTGAGCGCGTCGCCCGTGACTTGCGAGAGACCCAGGTCCTCCGTCGGGCCTACGGCCAGCGGGTCCAGGAACGACTCGTTGATGAGGATCTGCAGCAGGAGGCGCGGCGGCACGTCGTAAGCCGTGGCGGCCTCCTCCAGGTGCGCCGCGAGCGGCACGAGGCGTGCGAGCACCAGGCGCTGCCAGTAAGTGAGCGGTACGTACTGTGCCGGGTCGCCCATGAGCAGGCGCCGCTCGGCGGCTGGCGCGGCTGTGAACTCTACGCTGCAGTACGCGGAGAGGTAAGGCTGCGGGTCCACCGGCAGCTCCTGGCCGTAAACCACGAGAGATCCGGCGCCGCTGCCCGGGGCACCCGCCTCACGTGCGCCCCCCAACGAACCCACCTCGACCTCAGTCCCCTGGGCTCCGGCCTCGCCGCCGGGCCCTGCCGGTAGCGTCACCAGATCGCTCTCGCTGGGCTCAACAAGCCGCACCACGTTCATGAGCGGCAAGCTCACGTGCTCCTCCGCCACCAGTGGCGTGCCGCTGTTGATGAGGAGCCAGGTGTCCTTGTAGCCGGGGCGCAGGGCGTTGGCCACGTAAACCGTGCCCGCGAACAGAGACGCGGCGCCGAGCATGAGCGTGAGGCTGACGGTAGCCACGCGCCGGCCCAGCTGGTTACGGACCACAGCGCGGGGGCGCTCCCAGGTGATGGTGGCGCGCGGATCGATCTCGCGGGCGCTGAACGCCTGCGGCACGGCGCGCGTGAACGCCACCACGTACGCCACGGCGTTGAAGAGGCGCATGGAGAGTAGCGGCACCGCCGAACTGAGGGTGGCGCCGGTGGTGTGTTTGACGAGCCGCCAGCCGCGCTCGCCCTGACTGCGGGCGAGCCGGGTGAAGCCGAGCCCCACCAGCAGCAGCGTTACCAGCAGGTCGAAGAGGAGCCAGGCCCCGATACCCGTGAGGGCGGTGCCGTAGCCGGGCAGGGCGCTGTTGATACCGAGCGCCACCGGCAGCAGCAGGAGGAGCAGCGCGATGCCGAACAGGTTCTCGAACTGGGCGCTGAGCGCGGCGAACGAGACGTTGGCCTTGAGGCCCTTCCGGGCAGCTGGGCGCAGGCGCTTGATGGCGTTCTCTACGCCACCGCCGTTCCAGCGCTCCACCTGACGCATGTAACCGGACAGGTTGAGGGGGTCCTCGGTGTACATGAGCGCGCCCGGTACGAAGCGGGCGTTGGAACCGCGGCGCAGCACCACCTCGTCTTGCGGGTCGAAGTAATCGGCGGCGTCGACCAGCGCGCCGCCGGAGTACACCTTGAAACCGCGCGCCTGCAGGTCGGCCACGCTGAGGTCGTGCTCGGTGGTCTCCTCGTTCTGGACCTGCAGCGTGAAGTCGTGATCCTCGGTGAGGGTATCGGCCGGCATGGGGAAGCTGCTGCGGCGCGCCGCGAAGCCGCAACCCACCACCGTGTAAAGGCGGGAGCGGCCGAAGAGGCTGCCTTTGCCGACCCGCGCCGTTTGTCCGGCGCGTAGCAGCGCGGCCACGGCGTACTCGCCCGACCGAGCGCGTGAGATGTGCGCCGCAGCGGGTTGCCGCTCGCCTGGGCGGAGCGACATGACGGCGCCGGACTGCAGGGCGCTGTCCTCCAGGACATAGCGTCGGCGCCCGTCGACCTTCTCGCGCCGCAGGCGGTAGAACTCGTCCTTGAGCCGCGCCACGAAGTCGGGCGCGAAGATCGTATCGCCGTCCACCACCAGCACACGCTCGGCGCTCACGTAGCCGCCCTCGGTGACTAGGTTGATGCTGTCAGCTTTAGAGATAGGCAGCCCGTGTTCCAGCACCACCACGGCGGGGCCGCCGTCGCGGTGCCAGCGCTCGAAGCGCCCAGCGAAGTCGGGCGCGGGCGCTTCGTACACGCGCACGAACGCATGGCGCACCAGGGTGTCGCGCACCACCGCGCTGGTGGCGTCGCTCCCCCCGTTAACGCTCACCGCCAGCTCGTCTATGGGTTCGGTCTGCGCTAGCAGCGAATCGAGCGCCGCTGCGGCGCCCGCCTCCTCGTTGAACATGGGCGAGACCACAGCCACCCTGTCGCTACCTCGCACCGACACGCTCCGGTCCGGCACGAAACTGAGGAGCGCGTTGGCAAGTACGGTTGGCATGGCCAGAAGGCCAGGGACTATAGGCAAGGCACTACCGCTCCGGCAGCGTCAGCATTTCTCCCTCACTCGACGCTGCGTCTCCCACCTCAGAGTCTACATCGTGTTCCGTTCCCGCAAGGTGCCGGGAACGTGCTCCTGGTCGGCGCCCGCCGTAATGCCGCACCGGCCCTTACTGTACGCCTAGTGAAAGGTTGATTAACAGTTCCCCTGCTTATGCTGTGTCGCCTGTGTGTCATACCGCACAGTTTCTTTGCTAGAGTGCCTCGGTTCGGAGGTGCAGATGATCCTGCACGTCGGCGGCAAAGTAGCGACCCTCGGGCTGGTACTAGCCGCGCTCATCACAGCTTTCAGCGCTCCCAGGAGCGAACCGGTGGTAGAGGTACCTCTGCAGCTGACGCCCACCGCTGTCATCACCAGCAGCACGCGCGTCCTCCCGGCTTTCCATGCGGCCCTCCAGGGCCCGGTGGCCAACCCGCGCTACACGCTGCGCGCCACCGGCTATAACTCCCTTGAGAGCCAGACCGATTCCACCCCGTTCATAACCGCCACGGGCACCCGCACTCGCTTCGGTGTGGTGGCGGTAAGCCGCGACCTGCTAGGCACGGACCTACCTTACGGCTCCCTCGTCCGCATCCGCGATATGGGCGCGTACCACACGGGTAACGGCGTGGGCGCCTTCCAGTCGCTGCTCGACGATCAGCAGCTCTTCGTCGTGGAAGACACCATGCACTTGCGCAAGAGCCAACAGATAGACGTTTGGTTCGAACGTTACGACACCGCGGTTAACTGGGGCGTGCGCAAGGTCGAGGTCGAACTCGTGCGTTACGGCTACGACGGCCCCGAGTTGCTGCCCACCCTGGCGTCCGGTTTCGACGCTAACCCGGTGCTGGTGGCGTCCCGCTAACGCGCGGTCGTTGCCACGTACCCGAAAACCCTAACCGTCTCGGCGCCACGAGCCTCACGGCAGCGCTCGGCGGTAACCCCTAACGCGATAACCTAGCCAAGTGCGCTCCTTCGTACCCTACATGGCCTGGCGTCACGTTAGGCGCCGCGGTCTTCAGTCCGGCATCACAGTCCTGGGCGTGGCCGTGGGGGTCATGGTGCTCATCGTGGCGCTGTCCCTCACCAACGGCTTCATCGACGAGCTGATCAGTAGCACCCTGCGCGCCACGCCTATGGTCACGCTGCAGAGCTACGTGGCCGGCGACGCACTGCCGGACGACCGCGCGCTCCTAGCAGACCTCGAGAACCAACCCGGCGTGCAAGCCGCCGCGCCCATACTGACCGGGCAGGCCTTGATAGCCAGGCGCGCCAGCGCCGCACTGGGCGTCTCGGGCCGGCAGGGTTACACGCAGATCCTAGGCATAGTGCCGGAGCTGCAGACGGCGGTCCTCGACCTCGACGTCATAGCGGAGCAAGCAGAGGCGCTGGAGCAGGCGGGCGGCATCATACTGGGCGCCTCCCTGGCGCAGCAGCTAGGCGTCCTGCGCGGCGACACGGTCATGCTGCGCGACATCGGCGGCGCCACCGCCGAGTTCGAGGTGGTGGGCACGTTCCGGGTGGGTAACGAGCTCATCGACGCCGTCACGTCGTACATGTCGCTCGAGAACCTGCAGGCGTACCTGGGCCGCGAGGACACCATCACCGGCTACCACCTCAAGCTCGATGACCCCACCAGGGCGCACGCTGTGGGCCTCAACCTGGCCGACCGCTACTCGCTGCGCCCCGTGTCGTGGGAAGGCATGTTCGGCAGCCTCGTCAGCCAACTGCGCCTGCAGAAGGCCGTCATCAGCGTGGTGGTCTTCCTCATCGTGCTGGTGGCGGCCCTGGGCATCACCAACATCCTGGTGCTCACCGTGGCCGAGAAGACGGAGGAGATAGCCATCCTCCGCGCGCTGGGCGCCACCGAGCGGCAGGTGCTCTCCATCTTCACTCTGGAAGGCTTCCTGCTTGGCGGCAGCGGCACCATCCTGGGCGCGCTGCTGGGCTTGCTGGTCAGCGCTTACTTCCGGGTGCAGCCGTTCCCGCTCCCGGGCGATCTCTACTTCATCACGCAGCTACCAGTGGAGGTGCAGGCATTCGACGTGCTGTGGGTTTGCGGCGTGTCACTGGCCACCAGCGTCATAGCCGGCCTCATCCCGGCCCGGCGCGCCGCCCGTCTCGACCCGGTGGCCGTCCTGCGCTGATGCGTGACGAAGGCCGCCGGGAGCGCACGCCCAAACCGTTCACCGCCGAACGCGCCTGGAATTATCTGCTCTTCCTACTGTCGCGCCGCGCTTACACGGTGGCCGAGCTGCGCGAGCGGCTCCTGCGCCGTGGCCTGCCGGCGGACGAGGCCGAGCCACTGCTAACCCGCCTGCAGGAGCTGAGGCTGGTGGACGACGCCGCCTACGCGGAACAGTACGTGCGCTCGCGCAAGCAGGCGCGTGGTCGGTTGGTGCTGCGCCGCGAGCTTACACGTAAGGGTGTGGGTGAGGAGCTGGTGGAGCTGGAGATGGCAAGCCTCTCCCCCACCCAGCAGGCGGACGCCGCCACGGAGTTGCTCCTCAAGAACGCGTGGCGTTACCATCCGGCGCCGCTCGATACGGACGCGGCTAGCGTGCTCAGTAACGAGCAGGCGTACGAAAGGCGCCAGCAGTTGTTCAAAGC